>CAYPOB010000001.1:0-8782 GCA_964412405.1 uncultured Methanocellales archaeon
TCACACATCAACAATCACCTGCGCCATCCATTTTCCATCGCGCTTCTCGATGGTCATCTCGTGATATGTGCAAGCCTTTACCGCGGTCTTCGTCTCGTGTTTTTGGAAATCTATCTGCTCGCCCGATGCTTTTGCGCTGAGCGTCATCCGTTTTTCATCTACTGTGACATCGAATTTTGAAAATACCAGACCTTCAGCATCGACATAAAAGAGCAGTTCGTTGAGCCAGTTGAACATCAGCGATGTTAAATCTTCACCATTGACCTCGATATCTTTTGCAACCCTGGGCGCAACGTCCTTGGTTTCCACCATCGTATCGAACATCGCAAGGGCGGCATTGGAAAATAATTCATCGAGAGTTGCGCCATACGCTCTAAAGCAAACATCCGCTGTCGTAACATCCAGGAACTCGAATTTTTTCATATCCATGACCTCTTAATAGTATTACGTGACATGATTAATATATCTCATCAAACCAATAACTACTCCAAATAAGAGAACTGCCAAAAACAAGTGAGGAATGTGGAAAACCAAAGTGACCATAATCCTTGGATTATTGTGCAAAGCCCCCCATCCAAGTATACAGTTTAAATAGAAGATAACGCTAATTGTAGAGAGGTTCAGATGACAAAGATACCAAAATGTATGAGTACGCAACATCCCGATAATGTGAACTCTCCGTTTTTTGCAGAGCATGCCCTACTTAGCGGAGAAGATGAAATACAGGAAGCATACTATGCATTCTCTCATTTGGGCTGTGATGAACAGATGTGGGATTGTGAGGGCAAGGAAGTCGATAGCTTTGTAGTCAAAAAATTATTGACGAAATACGAGCCATTTTTTAGAGAAAAAAGATTGGGCAGGGATACATTCATTACGCTAAGGGTTCCAAATCCGACCATAGAAAAGGGCGAGGCAAAAATCTTATTGGAAACATTGGAAAGCATACCCAGGTCATTTGACGCTGCTAAATTATTTTATGGAGACGAGGTACCACCAGTATTCGAAGTCATCCTACCAATGACGGGCACCTCTATGTGTATCGATAGAGTTTATAGATATTATCGCGATTTTGTCGTGGGGAAACAGAACAAGCCATTTAGAGACGGAGATATAACGATCGCCGACTGGATTGGGGAATTCGAGCCCGAAAGAATAAATGTCATACCTCTTTTTGAGGATATGGTCCAGATGCTTGACGCCCACAACATAGTTAGAGAATATTTGCAAGACAAGGATATTGAATATCAAAGAGTTTTTTTGGCAAGGTCGGACCCAACGATGAACTATGGGTTAGTTAGTGCTGTTCTTTTGAATAAAATTGCACTTCAGAGACTGCAAGGATTATCAGAGGACATCGATGTCAAAATTTATCCAATTATAGGCGTTGGCTCGGCTCCCTTCAGGGGCAATCTCAAACCCCAGACAGTTGATGAAGTTATGGAAGAATATCCAAGCGCCCACACATTTACCATTCAATCGGCATTCAAATATGACAACCCCTCTCAAGAGGTTGAAGAGGGCGTAAAAAAACTGCGAGAAAGAAAAACGGGTTTGCCCCAAGAAGTTGATGAAGAAAGATGTCTGGAGATAATTGAAAAGTATTCCCAAGAGTACCAAAAACAAATCACAGTACTGGCACCAATGATCAACAAGCTTGCAAGATATGTTCCGAGTAGAAGGAAGAGGAAGTTGCATATAGGGCTATTCGGTTATTCACGCGATGTGGGAGGGATTACATTGCCAAGGGCGATAACATTCACAGCCGCCCTTTACTCTATGGGCATGCCGCCAGAAATTTTGGGTTTGAACGCTCTGGATGAAGATGACATCCAATTCGTCAGGGAAGTTTATGTAAATTTCGAAGAAGATTTGGTGGATTCTCTTAAATATTTTAATCCGAATACTGCTTTTTTATCAAAAGATATCGTAGCAAAGGTTAAAGATTTTCCACTGGATTTTCAAATAGATGAAGAGCATAGAGAACTAACAGATTACATTGCAAACTCATTAAGGGAAAATAAGGCCGAAGATTTGGGGGGGCACGTTTTAAGGGCGGCAAGTTTAAGAAAATTTTTAGGATAAAGAGGGCTAAGACAACATTTATATAACAATACTCTAATCTATGTGGAAATACGAGATAGTAGCAAGTATTTTGTGTCCGTCATATTGAATCTGACAAAGGCGTGTTGGATTGACATCAGAATCTTTTAGGGAGATTCGAATTTTAAAGTCAACCTCGCTTTATTTTCAGATTGTCGATTGACGTTAAAGTGGTGAGAAGTTAAAATGGCAAGAGATATACATCGTCCAAGACGTGGATCTCTGGCATTCAGCCCAAGAAAGCGGGCAAAAAGCCAGGTGCCCATATTTAGGTCATGGCCAGAAGCGGCAGGAGAACCCATAGCACAGGGCTTCGTCGGCTACAAGGCTGGGATGACCCATATAGTGATGATGGATGACCAGCCAAACAGCCTCACAGAAGGCATGCAAATCACAGTGCCAGTTACAATTATCGAAACACCTGCCATGAAAGTGGCGGCTATTAGAGTTTACGCCAATACGCCAGATGGTGCCAAATCCGTAACGGATGTATGGACAAAAGACATGGATGAAAATTTGAGCAGATTATTACCATTACCAAAAAAGTACGATACAGATGCGGCATTAAAGCACATCGAGGAACTGATTTCGCAGGGCATGATAGACGATGTTAGAATACTATGTCACACGCATCCGTCAAAAGTGACGGGCATCCCCAAGAAGAAGCCCGATCTGATGGAGTGCCGTATAGGCGGCGGAGACATCACCGCTCGCTTTGAGTATGCAAAGAAGATCCTTGGAAAAGATTTCAACATATCAGATATATTTAAAGAGGGCGAACTTGTAGACACAATCGCCATCACAAAGGGGAAGGGGACTCAAGGACCTGTAAAGAGATGGGGAATCCAAATGCGGAAACATAAACATGCAAGAGCTGGAAAGACCAGGCATGTTGGCACCATGGGCCCGTGGAAGCCGTCCAAGGTAAGCTGGCGAGTGCCGCAACTCGGTCAAACTGGATATCATCAGCGAACCGAATTTAATAAGCGAATTCTAAAAATCGGATCTGACGCGAGCGAAATCGTGCCAGATGGCGGACTATTGAATTACGGCATAGTTAGAAATGAATTCATACTTCTCAAAGGAAGCGTTCCAGGTCCTGTCAAGCGCTTGATTCGGATAAGGCCGTCTATCAGGCCAAGGGCGGCGCCGAAAGGAGTACCTGATATCAATTACATCAGCGTGAGGTCCAAACAAGGGTGATATATATGTTACAGGCACAGGTCATGGATTTATCTGGAAAAATCAAAGAAAAAATAGAGCTCCCCTCGGTTTTCGAAGAAGAATACAGGCCTGACCTGATTAAAAGAGCCGTTATCGCTGCGCAGGCAAATAGATTGCAACCATATGGTGCCAATCCATACGCAGGCATGAGGACGTCCGCAGAAGGATGGGGTACCGGCAGAGGAGTTTCACGTGCACCGAGGATAAAGGGCGGGAGTCGGGTTGCCAGAGTACCTCAGGCTGTTGGAGGTCGTAGGGCTCATCCCCCAAAAACGGATAAAATCCTCTCGGAGAAGGTAAACAGGAAAGAGAGAAGAAAGGCAATAAGGTCTGCTATTGCAGCAACGGCAGATTCAGACCTGGTCGCAAGCAGAGGACATAAATTCGATGCAAAACTGCCACTGGTCGTCGAGGATTCTATGGAGTCGTTGTCCAAGACTGTAGAAGTGCGCGAATTTTTACAGAACATCAACCTGTGGGATGATGTGCTCAGAGCCAAAAATGGTAAATCGATACGGGCTGGCAAAGGAAAACGCCGAGGCAGAAAGTACAAACATAGGAAGAGCATTTTGATTGTAACCTCTGAGAATAAAGAAGTAATTAGGGCGGCACGCAATCTATCCGGCATAGATGTAACGACCGTAAATGATTTGAATGCAGAGTTGCTTGCCCCTGGCACACAGGCGGGTCGTTTGACGATCTGGAGCAGGTCTGCATTTTCCAAATTAGAGGAGGCATTTTAATGGCCATTAAGCACCCCTATATAACGGAAAAAGCGACCACTCAGATGGATGTGGATAATAAGCTCCAATTCTTAGTTGATGTTGGTGCGACGAAACATCAAATAAAAAGAGAGATCGAAAATATGTACGAGGTCTCAGTTACCGATATAAAAACGATGATGACTCCAAAGGGGCAAAAAAAAGCCATAGTTACATTATCTCGTGAAGATTCTGCCGAAGAAATTGCAACACGGCTGGGGATGTTCTAAGATGGGAAAGCGTATAATATCACAACAAAGGGGAAAGGGGACTCCGACATATCGGGCCCCGTCCCACAAATACAAATCCAATCTCAAACACATAAAAGTCGACGAGAACGAGACGGTAAAAGGATTGGTAATCGGCATAGAGCACGATCCAGCCAGGAGTGCCCCCATCGCCAGAATTAGGCTCGAAAACGATGAAGAACGGTATATATTGATACCCGAAGGCATAGCGACAGGAGATGAAATAGCATGTGGCATATCTGCGGAGATCAAACCTGGCAATACCTTGCCACTGGCCGAGATTCCAGAGGGGAATTTAATCTGTAACATCGAATCCAACCCAGGAGATGGCGGACACTTTGCAAGATCATCTGGGACACATGGGACCTTGATAACACATGATGTGGGCAAAACAGTGATTCGACTACCAAGCGGCGAGATGAAATGGCTGAACCCGAAGTGCAGGGCAACTATCGGCGTCGTTGCAGGCGGAGGTCGAACCGATAAGCCGTTCGTCAAGGCCGGTAAAAAGTACCATAAAATGAAATCCAGAGCTGCCAAATATCCACGGGTAAGTGGTGTTGCGATGAACGTAGTTGACCATCCATTTGGGGGAGGGGGATGGCAACATCCGGGAAGACCGAAGACCGTGAGCAGACGTGCCCCACCTGGGAGAAAGGTAGGGTCCATCGCGGCACGAAGGACAGGAAAACGATAGAGGTGGAAAAGATGGCAAGGGGCAAAACAAACAGATTACCAAGACGAAAGAAAGAATTCAAATATCGCGGATATGCAATCGACGAGCTGAAAGAGATGGACCTGGAAGATGTTGCCAACCTGTTGCCAGCACGAGCGCGCAGAACTATCAAACGAGGATTTTCAGAGGCGCATAAAAAATTATTAGAATCGGTCAAAAAAGGAAAGTCGCCAATCAGAACGCATCTACGAGATACTATCATATTACCGAAGATGGTGGGCATGCAATTCGAATTACATGACGGAAAGCAGTTTAACCCCGTGCAGATTCAACCAGAGATGATTGGGCACTATCTTGGCGAGTTTGCGCTTACTCGAAAACGGATTACGCATGGAAGTGCAGGTGTTGGTTCAACTCGATCAAGTAGATATGTGCCATTGAAATGAGAGGTTACCCAAGTGTCAAGAGTCAAGTATTCAAAAAAGGAGCTGCCTGAAACAACGGCGAAGGCAATGTGTTACGAGGTGCACATATCTCCAAAACACGCAGTGGAGATATGCCGTGAGATAAAGGGGATGCGCGTATCCAGAGCCAAGGAATATATGGAAGATGTCATCGCCCTGAAAAAAGCAGTCCCATTCAAGAGATATAAGAGGGATGTCGGGCACAAGAAAGGCCTGCATAAATGGGATGCTGGGCGATATCCCAAGAAAGCTGCCTCTGAAATTCTGCTACTCATCGCCAATGCAGAAAAGAATGCAGAGTATAAAGGCCTTGATACAAAACGGACGAGGATTTGGCATATAGCTACCAAGAAAGGACGTGTGATACAGGGAATTATGCCAAGGGCGATGGGCAGGGCAACTCCAAAGAATATCGAAACGGTCACAATTGAGATTATCTTAGAAGAGGTGCAGTAATTTGGCTATCGAAAGGAAGTTCATCCAAGAAGGACTTAAAAAAGTAAGAATAAATGAATACTTCATACAACAGCTGGATAGAGCCGGTTATAGCGGAATGAAGGTCAACAGAACGCCAATGGGGACGCAGATTACCATTTACGCAGAGAAACCAGGGATGGTTATCGGAAAAGCCGGAAGGACAGTACGTACCTTTACCAAAAAGTTAGATGAGGAATTTCAATTAGATAATCCACAAATCGATGTACAGGAGGTTGTAAAACCAGAACTGAACGCGCAGATGATGGCAAATAGACTCGCAAATGCACTGGAGCGCGGATGGTATTTTAGAAAGGCAGGACACTCAACGCTACAACGTATAATAAATGCTGGCGCACTGGGTTGTGAAATCATAATATCTGGAAAGATAACTGGTCCCCGAAAACGCAGAGAGAAATTTTTGGACGGATGTATCAAACATTCAGGGATCCCTGCCGAAGAACTTGTGGATAAGGGATTCGCGATAGCAATCAAAAAACTTGGGGTACTCGGAGTTCAGGTCAGAATTGTTCAACCCGATGTCGTGATGCCGGATAACTTCACCATATTCACTGAGGACGCGCCTGTAGAGTCTGTGACAGTAATCGAAGAAGAGGTCAAAGAAGAAGATAAAGAAATTATAGCCGATGAAAAATCAGCAGACATCAAACAAACAAGTAAAGACGATACAAATAAAACAGAGACGAAACCCAAACCCGTTAAAAAGCCCAAAACGAAGGTTGGGAAATCCATAATAAAGGTCAAAGAAACGGCTAAAGAAACGGCTAAAGAAACACCTGTGGCAGAAGTTAAAGGGGCGCCCGATGAAAAATCAGCAGACATCAAACAAACAAGTAAAGACGATACAAATAAAACAGAGACGAAACCCAAACCCGTTAAAAAGCCCAAAACGAAGGCTAAAAAATCTATAAAAGAGGATAAATAATGGCGATCTTGAAGTCAGAAGAAATTAGGAAAATGGCGCACGATGAGCAGATAGAACAGCTAGCCAAACTTACCAGCGAGCTTATCAGAGAGAGGGGCGTCGCATCTGCCGGTGGTGCACCTGAAAATCCTGGTAGAATTGGAGTATTGCGGAAAACCATCGCCAGAATTAAGACCATCCAACGCGAGCAAGGTGGTACAGTATAATGAATATCGCACCCAAAAATTTAATTCATCACGAATTAATTGGGTTACCCGTTGAGATCGTCGCGAGTACAAATCCAAATCAGGTTGGACTTAAAGGAAAAATTGTAGATGAAACGCGAAATATGTTCATGATTGAAAAAAAAGACCATCGGATAAAAAAGACTGCAAAAGAGGGAGTGACATTCGTGTTTACGCTTTCCGATGTTGGAGTTAAAGTAAATGGTAATTTACTACTAGCACGACCCGAAAACAGGATTCAAAAAAGAGGATGAGAGGATCGGACAATGACAAAGGATATCGGACTGAATGTAGTTGCACCTGAAAAAGAGTGTGAAGACCCCGCTTGCCCATTTCACGGTGTACTCCCAGTACGAGGACAAGTATTAGAGGGGACCGTCGTGAGCTCCAAGATGAAAAAGATCGCAGTTATTCAGCGAGAATATGTCAAACGAGTTCCGAAGTACGAGAGATACGAAAAAAGGCGATCAAAAATTCATGCGCACAACCCGCCATGCATAGACGCAAAGAGTGGGGACGTCGTTAAAATCGCCGAATGCCGTCCGTTAAGCAAGACCAAGAAATTTGTGATAATCCAGGTGATGCCAAAATGATGGGGCATAAGTCCAGAATTCCACGTTCTATAAACACTGGCACCCTGCTCGAATGTGTTGATAATACCGGCGCAAGGATTTTACAGGTCATCTCAGTTAAAGGATATAGGGGCGTAAAACGACGGCAGCCAAAAGCAGGCATTGGTGATATAGTCGTCGTTTCGGTAAAAAAGGGAACGCCCGAGATGAGGAAACAGATATTGCATGCCGTCGTTATACGGCAGAAGAAAGAGTTCATGAGGCCGGATCGGATAAGGGTGAAATTTGAGGACAACGCCGCCGTGATAACCGATGAAAAAGGAGAACCAAAGGGCACCGAAATTAAAGGACCCGTAGCCAGAGAATCTGCAGAACGGTTTGCAAAAATCGCTTCATCTGCTACTATGATCGTATGAGAGGTATATAATCCAATATGACATCTATACAACCAAGAAAACAGAGAAAGGAAAGGATAAAAGCGCCACTACATAAACGACAGAAGTTCATGGGGGCAGCACTGGACGATGGGTTGCGTAAAAAATACTCCAGACGTACGGCACGAGTTATTGAGGGCGATGTGGTTAAAATGATGAGAGGGGATCACGCAGGTACAAAGGGAAAGGTTCAAACCGTCGATCTTAGGCATGGGAAGGTGACGATCGATGGTGTCACTGTCAAGAAGGCAGATGGTTCCGAAGTCGCACGTCCGATTCATCCATCCAATATCCAAATAACCAAACTAAATCTCAAAGATAAACGCCGTGAGAAAATAATAGGGGGACAGCGATAAATATGGCAGGCCATCAAAAGAGAATGTCGGCGCCAACTAGCTGGACAGTGACCAGAAAAACGCACAAATGGGCTGTTAGACCGGTTCCTGGTGCGCACTCCAAAAAACGATGCGTACCACTTGCCATAGTGTTACGCGACATGCTGAAGCTCGGGGACAATATCAAGGAAATCCGATACATGTTGAATAGTAAACAGATTCTCGTAGATGGGAAGATTATACGAGATCATAAGTTCCCAATTGGAATATTCGACGTGGTTTCAATTTGTCCCAGATCGGAGATCTGGGAGAGTTGTAGTC
>CAYPOB010000001.1:8882-43153 GCA_964412405.1 uncultured Methanocellales archaeon
CCGAAGGGACTTCAACACCTGCTATCAAGATTCATTACAGAGTATTACTCAATCCTAAGGGCAAATTCACACTCCACAAGATTAAGGATTCGAACGTCAAGCTGTGTCGAATCAACAACAAGACCATAGTCAAGGGGGGCACAGTACAGCTTAACCTGCATGATGGCTCAAATGTCATCGGCTCAAACGAATATCGTTCTGGCGACTCTGTGGTGCTCAAACTACCAGAACGAAGGATAGTGAAACGACTGGAATATAAACCAGGAAATCTAGTGATGGTCGTTGGCGGACAGCACTCTGGAGAAATCGGTACGATCAAAGAAGCGATAGAAGTTCGTAGCTCACGACCAAATATGGTGGTGTTGAAAAATGACAGAGAATTTGAGACTATAAAGGATTATGTCTTCGTAATCGGTACCGAGAAGCCCGATATTGGTCTGGGGGTGCGCAAATGATGTCTACGAATCCCATGAAAAATCTCAGGATATACAAGGTCACGATCAATATAAGTTTGGGAGAAAGTGGACAAAGACTCATCAATGTCGAGCAGATTCTCGCAAAAGTAAGCGGGCAGACGCCAGTTAGGACTATCGCAAAGAAAACCATGCCGACATTTGGTATCAAGAAGGGGGGGGCCGTTGGATGTGTTGTAACGCTTAGGAAAGAAGCGGCAGAGAAGTTTTTACGATCTGCCCTAGTGATAAACGAGGGACAACTTGAACTATCACAGTTTGACGAAAACGGCAATTTCTCATTTGGCATCGAAGAGCATACCGATTTTCCCGGCATGCGATACGACCCTGAAATAGGGATATTTGGTATGGATGTATCTGTCGCATTGGAACGTCCAGGTTATAGAGTTCGTCGTAGACGAATAAAACAACATAAGATTCCGCCCACCCATAGATTGAATAAAGAAGATGCGTTTGCCTTCATCAAAGATAAATTCGGCACGGTGGTAAAATGACGAAACCACAAACTATGAAATTTGGATGTTGGGCAAACCAGTGCAAGCGATGTGAAAGAAAACGAGGACTGATTCGAAAATACAATATATATTTATGCCGACAATGTTTTAGAGAGGTCGCATATGATATGGGATTTAGAAAGTATAGCTAAAATGGTGATTGTTTAAATGACATTAGTAGACACTCTTGCAAATATATTATCCTCGCTCAAGAATGCAAGCGATGCCGGAAAACTAGAATGTACGGTAGCACCTGCATCGAAACTTGCCTGCAATATCTTAAAAGTCATGCAGGAGCAGGAATATATCGGCAAGTTCGAGTTAATAGATGACAAAAAATCAGGCAAGTTTAAGGTAGAGTTGCGCGGAAGGATCAATAAATGTGGAGTCGTAAAGCCTCGATTTTCGGTCAAGAATATGGAATTTGAAAAATGGGAAAAGAGATATTTGCCCGCCCAGAACTTTGGGACATTGATAGTTGCAACTCCCTATGGAGTTGTATCCCATTACGACGCCAGAGAAAAGGGAACTGGCGGAATATTACTGGCATATGTATATTAGGTGAATATAGATGAGAGAAACCAAAGAGGTCATATCAATTCCAAAAGATGTGAACGTTCAAATCGAAGGAAATTATATCAAAATCTTGGGTACTAAAGGCGAGTTGCAACGCGAGCTGTGGTATCCTGGTATCACCATCACTGAAGAAGATTCAGAAATTATAGTTAAGACTGAAAATCCCAGAAAAAAGGAGAGTGCGATGATGGGCACATTTGCCTCGCACATCCGAAATATGATAATCGGTGTGACCGAGGGATTTGTACGTACACTAAAAATAGTATATGCTCACTTTCCAATCCAAGTCAAAGTAGAGGGAAATGCCATACTTATCGGCAACTTCTTGGGAGAGCGAAAATCAAGAAGGGCAGAAATAGTTAGAAATTCCAAGGTTCAAATCGACCGCGATGAAATAATTGTCACAGGAATTGACAAAGAGGGGGTCTGTCAAACTGCTGCAAATATAGAGCAGGCAACCAAAATCCGCAGATATGATCCAAGAGTATTTCAAGACGGTATATATGTAATCAGGTGATCACAGTGACTGAGACGATCGGGGGACTTCCCAAAATAAAAGGACTCGGCAAGGCTAAGACCAATGAACTAGTTCAGGCTGGATTCAAATCAGTAGAGGATATACAAAAAGCATCATTAGAAGATATTACTGCCGTAGATGGCATCAGCACCACCCTTGCAGAAGACATAAAAAAGGCAGCCCGAGAAATAAAAACCAAGACCCCTGCTTTAAAGAAGGAAAAGAAAAAATCAGTTGAGATCGAAAAATCAGTCAAAATAGAATTTAGCGGCACCAAAGTGCGGCTTCTAAGGGTGAGAAAACGACAAAAAAATAAAAAACCCTCATTTAGACGTCACGATTCCCATAAGAAGAAACGTGTTGGTACAAGTTGGAGGTTTCCTGGAGGCATCCATAACAAACAACGCAGCGGAATCGCCGCAAAAGGGGCAATGGTTCAAGTGGGATATGGCAGTCCAAAGGAGGTAAAAGGATTACATCCATCGGGCTACGAAGATGTACTGGTGCACAATCTTAAAGAGATAGATACAGTAGATGCATCGATACAAGCAATTCGAATCAGCAGCACTGTAGGCCTCAAAAAGCGATTGGACCTGGAGGAAAAAGCAGAAAGGCTCGGTCTTAAAATATTGAATCCTATGAAGAGGGAATAAATGACTGATATATCCAATCAAAGAAGGATGGCAGCAAGTATAATGAAGGTCGGTGAAACACGAGTGTGGATGGACTCTGAGAGAGCGGAAGATATAGCTGCAGCCATCACCCGCGAGGATGTACGCACACTGGTCGGCGAGGGTTCCATTAAATCGAAGCCTCAAAAAGGCATCAGTCGTGGGAGATCTCGTGCAAAAAAAGCGAAATATGTATATGGGCGTCGAAAAGGGCATGGCAGTCGAAGGGGGGCAAAGGGCGCCAGAGCTCCAAGAAAAGAACAGTGGATGAACAAGATCAGAGCTTTGAGGCGTAGACTCCGAACACTGAGGGAAGAGAAGACCATCGACACCAATACGTATCGCAAATTTTACAATAAGACAAAAGGTGGAGAATTCCGAAATGTCGCCCACTTAAATTCACATCTCGAGTCCAAGGACATTATCAAACAACAAGAGAGTAATTAAAATGATATTCAGACGAAGAAGAGAGGGAAAAACAGATTATCGAAAGAGACTTAGGTTGCTCCTATCGCAAAAACCAAGGGTGGTGGTGCGAAAGAGTTCAAAGCATACGGCGGTTCAACTCATAGTACCGCATAAACAGGGAGATGCCATTTTATCCTCCGCAAATTCGTGTGAACTCTCAAAGTTTGGATATAAAGGTGCAACGGGAAACATTCCAGCGACATATTTGACTGGATTATTATTTGGACTCAGGACATTGAAAGAAGGGCACAAAGAAGGAGTATTGGATACGGGATTGCAAACATCGTCAAAAGGTTCTAAAGTATATGCAGCGCTGAAGGGCATGATAGATGCAGGAATGGACATCCCTCACGATCCTTCAATATTCCCGGATGATGGACGAATCCGCGGTGAGCATATAGTCAATTACGCAAATAAACAAAAGGACGCATATCCTGAATACGCAAAACGAGGTCTGAAGGTAACGGATTTAGCCGATCATTTCAATCAGACTAAAGAAATGATATTGAATGAACTTGCCAAAGGTGAGTAAATAATATGAAATTCAATTACAAGGAGGAATGGATACCCAGGACACGATTGGGGAGACTGGTGCAGGAGGGGGAAATTACATCAATAGAGGAGGCACTCGCATCCGGTTCCTCGATAAAAGAGGCAGAAATCATAGATACATTGATGCCAGACCTGGAAGATGAAGTGTTGGACGTCAATATGGTCCAGCGAATGACCGACTCCGGGCGGCGGGTGAAATTCAGGGCGACTGTCGCTGTTGGAAATGGTAATGGATATATGGGGCTGGCAGAAGGCAAGGACGTACAGGTTGGGCCCGCCATCAGAAAGGCCATCGATATGGCAAAACGGAATATCATACAGATCAGAATGGGTTGCGGCTCATGGGAGTGTGGTTGTGGCCTGGAGCATACTGTCCCGTTTGAAGTAAAGGGGAAGGCGGGCAGCGTTACAGTAGTACTCAAACCAGCTCCAAGGGGGCTTGGAATAGCGTCCGGCGGAACTGCCAAAAAAGTATTAGAATTAGCAGGCATTAAGGATGTCTGGACCAGGTCTGAAGGCGAGACGAGAACTACTATAAACTTCGCAAAGGCCACATATAATGCATTAAAACGGACTATTACTACGCGAACCAAATAAAGTGTGTTGAGAAAAAGGAGTAAAAGATGTATATAGTAATCAGATTGCGAAGCAGTATCCACACCAGGCCGGAGATAAGGGACACCCTGAAAATGATACGCCTGAATCGAATTAACCATTGTGTTGTACTTGCCGAAACTCCCAACAACAAAGGCATGATTCAAAAAGTGAAGGACTATGTAGCCTGGGGCATCATCGATGCAAACTCTCTCGCTTTAATCCTACAGAAAAGAGGCGAATTAGAGGGGGGCGCACCACTCACCGACAAGTATGTGAAAGATGTTGCCAAATATGAATCAATCAAGGAGTTCGCCAAAGCAGTGTGTGATGGAGATGTATTACTCAAAGATATTCCAAAGCTCACACCAGTTTTCAGACTTCATCCTCCCCGTAAAGGACACAGAGGCATCAAAAAGACGTTCCAACAAGGTGGAGCACTGGGATTTTATGGGGAGAAAATCAACACACTTATTAAGCAAATGCGGTGATGAAATGAGCAAATCGAAGACGAAGAAATACAGAGGATCCAGAACCTTCGGTGCTGGCACACATAAAAACCGCCGAGGTGGCGGAAGTAGAGGTGGGAGAGGACATGCCGGCGGGTGTAAGCATCATTTTGTCAGGGCGTTGCAAGAAGGACGAGCATATGGCAAATATGGATTCAAACGACCGCCCAAGGTAATCACGAAATATATATCCATCAATGTTGGCGAACTGGATCAGATTTCAGAAATTTTGCTATCAAAAGGCATGGCAAGAGAGAGAGAGGGGATAATTCAAATCAGTTTGGCAGATATAAATATCGACAAAGTGCTCGGTAGCGGACAGGTTACAAAAAAACTAAGCATAACCGCAAGCGGATTTTCCGAAACTGCCAAGGCCAAAATAGAAAAAATGGGCGGTAAATGCATATTTGCCGAATAGGTGCAAACATGAGTAAAGTGCGTATCAAAGAGTTCTTAAGGCCATTTCTCAACCGCCTACCTGCAGTGTCAAAACCAGAAGGACACGTACATTTTAAAACTAAATTGGTGTGGACCGTCGTCATTCTACTATTATATTTTGTACTTACTAATGTTCCATTATTTGGACTTCATCCAGACTCCCGTGACTTGTTTGCGATGTATCGAACGATCATGGCTGGCGAGTTCGGTTCGATCGTGCAATTAGGTATTGGTCCCATAGTTACAGCATCGATTATACTACAGTTGCTCATCGGTTCGGACATCATTAAATTGGACCTAAGCGACCCAAGTGACCAATCGATATTCCAGGGCGTTCAGAAACTACTCGTAGTAGTCATGATCGTGATGACCGCCGTTCCTCAACTATTGGGGGGCTTTTTGCTGCCCGATTATGAACTGGCAGGTACATTGGGTGTGAGTGTATCTGCGATTATTTGGATACTGCTCATACAACTGGCAATTGGAGGCATTTTGATCCTGTTTATGGATGAAGTGGTCTCGAAATGGGGCATTGGCTCCGGTGTAGGATTATTTATAGTTGCCAGCATATCACAGGCGATGTTTGGGGGAGTATTTAGTTGGGAGGGTGACCCATTTGTGGTCCATCCCGCAACAGGAGAGGCGCTGGCAGTTGGATTGATCCCGAGATGGTATGAGATATTCACTACGATCGATATGGGGTGGCTACTCACCGGAGAGGGATTGTTCTTCTTGATGTTGTGGGGAGGGGGGTTGGCTTTAATCGGTACGATTGCGATCTTTTTAGTAGTAGTATATGTCGAGAGTATGAGAGTTGAGATCCCGCTCGCCCACTCTTCCGTACGTGGTGCACGAGGGAAATTTCCCGTCAAGCTAATATATGCGAGCGTCCTGCCGATAATTCTGGTGATGGCGCTGGTGGCAAATATTCAAATGGGGGGGATGTTGCTGTGGGAAAGCGATGTTCCTATTTTAGGCAACAATCCAATGATCGGAGAGTTCGTAGATGGCATTGCCGTATCTGGACTGATGTTTTATCTTGCGCCAATTGCCGGTCCACATGAATTGATACCTGGGGTGCATGGACCGGGGGAGATACTTCTTCGTGTGATGATATTTCTGCTGATTATGATCTTTGGGTCCATCGTTTTTGCGCTGTTTTGGATAGAGACCACTAACATGGGGCCAAAAAATGTGGCGAAACAAATTCAACGCTCTGGCATGCAGATTCCAGGATATAGACGAGATATTGGAGTCGTTGAAAGGATCATGAAACGGTATATCCCAAAGGTCACCATAATAGGGGGGGCGTTCATCGGTGCATTGGCTGCATTGGCAAGCTTTACTGGCATCATTGGGCATGCCGGAGGGACGGGTCTTTTGCTGACCGTTAGCATAATATATAAAATGTACGAGCAAGTAGCGAAAGAACAGATGAGTGAAATGCATCCGATGGTGCGAACGCTCCTTGGGGGTGATTAAAAATGAGATATGTATTTCTTGGTCCGCCCGGTGCTGGCAAGGGCACCCAGGCAGAGATGATATCCCAAAAGTATGATATACCTCATATATCATCGGGAGAGATGTTGCGAGAAAACATAACGGCTGAAACAAAACTTGGAAAGAAGGCAAGGTCCTATATGGATAGAGGAGAACTGGTACCAGATCAAATACTCATAGGGCTTGTAAAAGATAAACTATCGTCTCCAGATTGTTCAAAGGGATTTATTTTAGATGGCTTTCCTAGGACGGTCGTACAGGCAGAGGCACTGGTGGTCATCTTACATCAGTTGGAGATAAAACTCAATGCAGTCATTTATTTTGACGTACCTTTTGAAGAGTTGATTACGCGATTATCCGGTAGAAGGACGTGCAGAGCGTGCGGCATTAATTATCATATAAAGTTCAAACCCCCGAAAGATGAGCGCGTATGTGATAAATGTGAAGGCACACTATATCAGAGGGGCGATGATAAAATGGGGCCGATCCAGAATCGGCTGAATGAATATCAACGTCGAACGAAACCGCTTATAGCTTACTACAGAAAAGATGGGTTGCTGATCACGATAGATGGTGGAAAAAAGATACCCGAGATATTTAAAAAACTGTGTGGGATTTTCGGGGGTGGCGTCATATGAATAAAGAATTTAAGGAAGCGCTGGACAAATTTGCATTGATAATCGGGTTTGCCCTCATGCTTGGGTTTATGGACGAGGGGTTTCGTACCTTTTTAGGAGAGTTCATGCACCAATTATTAGGGCCATTAACAATACTACCACTCCACATGGTGATCTTCGTCCTTTCTCTGATAACTGGATTGTTTACATCGGTCATTCAGAAATATACCATCGATTGGGAAAAGAACAAGGGGGCGATGGAGCAGATGAAGTTGTTCCAAAAAGAGCTTAGAGAGGCACAGTTATCGAAAAACAAGCACAAATTGAAAAAGTTGGAAAAACAGAAGGACGAGATGATGCGGGCACAGGGCGAAATGATGAAACAGCAATTAAAGCCGATGGCATATATCATGCTGATATCATTGCCGATATTCGGCTGGTTGTATCATCTGATGTTCACCCTATCTCTGTATGCTACTATCATACTGCCATTCTATGGCGAGTTGTACATGGCTACTGACACGGTGCTTCGATTTATACCTGTGTGGATATTCTGGTATATGCTCTGTTCCATATCGATGGGGCAGGTGATCCGAAAGGCACTGAATATAGGGGGAATGTAGACATGATTATAACGTTAAGCGGGTTGCCTGGGACAGGAAAGACGACGGTGGGACGTGCCATCGGAGAGTGTTTTAAACTTCAATTAATTTCCGTAGGAGAGATATTTAGAATGATGGCCAAAAACGCCAACATGACACTTGCTGAATTCGGAAAACTGGCAGAATCTAACGCGGAGATAGATAAAAAAATCGATCAGGAACAGAGCAAAATCGCCGAGAAAGGGGGCGATGTATTGATAGAGGGGCGATTATCGGGATGGATGGTAAAGAACGCAGACCTCAAAATATGGCTCAAAGCTCCGATAGAAACCCGCTGCGAACGAATTGCAAAGCGTGATGGCATGTCCATCGAACATGCATTGAAGGATGTAAAGGAGCGGGAAAGTTGCGAATCCAAACGATATATGGAGTTTTATGAAATCGATATCGAGGACCTCACACCCTATGACCTCGTCATCGATTCATCCAAATGGTATAAAGTGGGAGTTGTAGAAATCATATCTTCTTCGATAAGGAGCGTTTGGCAGTAAATGAATCAATTAGGCGGTGAAAAAGGAATACGGATGCTCATAAAGGCATCAGATACTACCGATCCCAGGTATGGGTGCGATCCGAAAAAGCGCAGTATCGAGGAACACATCAACAAAGGGGTGATAAACATAGACAAGCCAGCAGGCCCAACCTCGCACGAAGTTGTCGCATGGATAAAGAATATATTGGACCTCGATAAAGCAGGCCACAGCGGAACCTTGGACCCAAAAGTGACTGGCGTACTCCCTGTAATGCTTGGAGGAGCGACCAAAGCCGTTGGCGCCCTATTGGCGGCAAGGAAGGGATACGTATGTGTTATGAGGCTGCACAGGACAGTTCCAGAAGAGAGAATCAGAGAGGTCTGCAGGGAGTTTACGGGAGACATATATCAGAGACCTCCTCTGAAATCCGCGGTTAAGCGACAGATACGCAAACGTAAAATTCATCAGTTAAGAATACGGGAAATCAAAGAGAACGAAGTACTGTTTGAAGTTGATTGTGAAGCAGGAACATATATACGTAAACTCTGCCATGATATAGGAGCCGCATTAGGAGTCGGCGCACATATGGCCAAACTGCGCAGGACCGTGTCTGGCCCATTTACCGAAGACGCACATATTGCAACATTGCAAGACCTCAAAGACGCTCATGTCTTTTGGAAAGAGGATGACACTGAACGGCCTATCCGAGAAATTATCATGCCAATGGAATATGGGGTGTCACATCTTTCGAAGGTAATCATAAGAGATACTGCAGTGGATGCAATCTGTCATGGTGCAGATTTGGCAGTACCTGGCGTGCTTAGCGTTCAGAGTGAAATCGAGATGGAGAGTTCAGTAGCCGTATTCACGCTAAAGGGCGAGTGCGTATGTCTCGGTACGGCAAAAATGAACACAATCCAAATATTAGGTGCCAAAGATGGTATCGCAGTCGACACCGATAGAGTCTTAATGGAGCCCGGCATATACCCAAAGGCGTGGAAGTCCCGCCCTGTCACGGGTAGGGGGCATTATGGTAACGGTGCCGAGGTAGCCAAGTCCGGCCCAAGAAAGTCTTTCGGACTTTTAGCCAAAGGCGCAAGCCTGGAATGGAGAAATCAACTTAGCAAGCTTGTGGGACGTAAGTCCCCCAAGGGTTCAAATCCCTTCCTCGGCGTAAACCTTATATGCGATTGAGATAAGCGCCATAGTCTAAACAAGAGTTAAATACTAAAACAACTCTACATCTCCCAATATTCGCAAGTAAATGTAACAACCTGAAAAGGTGAATGAATGGACAAAGATGAAAAAATCAGACATATAGTAAGGATTCGTGATACTGACCTGGATGGGAAAAAGAGCGTATGCTATGCACTTACCGGCATCAAGGGCATTTCCAGGAGGTCTACAGGGATAATAGCCAACAATGCAAAAATAGATCGTAAAGCCATTATGGGATATCTGTCAGATGAAGACGTCGATAGATTGAATGCGGCGGTTGATGAATTTGGAAAAAACGTCCCTGAATGGATGGTCAATCGACGGAGAGACATTTTAACCAGCAAAAATAGACATCTGATGGGTTCTGAGCTCACGATGGAGTGCAAAGAGGACATAGACTTGTTGAAGAAGACGAGGAGCTACAGAGGCATCAGACACGAAAGAGGGCATAAAGTTAGAGGGCAAAGAACAAAATCGACAGGACGAAAAGGGGCCACAGTAGGGGTTATAAGGAAGAAAGTTATAAGACGAGAAGAGAAAAAATAATGGTGATAATTGATGGGATATCCTGGAAAAAATCGTAAAACATATGAGCCCCCGAATCATCCATGGCAAGCGACTAGAATTAGCGATGAGGGTGCCTTAGTTAAAGAATATGGGTTGAGAAACAAACGAGAGCTCTGGAAAGTCCATAGTGTTTTAAGAAGATACCGGCGGGGTGCACGAAAATTACGCGCAGAATTAACCGAGGCAGGAAAGAAAGGAGAATCTGCCAAAGTCATATCAACGGAGCTATTGGAAAAATTAGCTAAAATGAAATTATCAAAAAAGGGCGCAGAATTGGACGAAATCCTCGTATTAAAAATCGAAGATATATTGGAACGGCGATTGCAAACGCTCGTATATCGACAGGGTCTCGCAAATTCCACAAAACACGCCAGACAGCTCATCACCCATGGACATATCACGATCGCCGGGAGAAAGGTAACCATCCCCAGTTATGTAGTTCTGGGTGCCGAGGAATCACAAATCGGATACTATGTGGGTTCTCCAATAACGATGCCATCCAAAGCGAAAGTTACTGCAGGTAGGGGCAATAAAAAGGAGTGAGATATTATGACGGACGAAAAATGGGGAATCGCCCATATTTATGCATCATTCAACAACACGTTGATCACCATAACCGATTTGACTGGGGCTGAAACTATTTCCAAATCATCTGGGGGGAGGGTGGTCAAAGCAGATCGAGACGAAAGTTCACCTTATGCAGCGATGCGAATGGCGACGGAGGTCGCAGAACATGCAAAGGACAAGGGAATTATAGGAGTTCACATATATGTCAGGGCCCCGGGAGGGAATAAACAGCGCAGCCCAGGTCCAGGTGCACAGGCTACAATACGAGCATTGGCTAGAGCTGGTTTACGAATCGGACGAATCGAAGACGTGACCCCCATACCGCATGATGGAACGAAATCGGCTGGTGGAAGGCGCGGTAGGAGGATTTGAGTAATGGATGTTGATATTATCGGGTTGTCCGACCGAAAAATAAAATTTATATTATCGGGTGTTTCACCTGCTTTCGTGAACAGTTTAAGGCGTAGCATGATCACAGAAGTACCATCGTTAGCGATAGATGACGTCAACATATATGAGAATACGTCCGTGCTGTTCGACGAAATGCTCGCTTTACGTTTGGGGCTGATACCACTAACATCGGATTTGGAGTCATATGTAATCCACTCCGAGTGTAGTTGTGAAGGGGGATGTCCCCAATGTCAAGTATCCATAACGCTTAGCGTTGAAGGGCCAAAAACGGTCTATTCCAATGAGATGAAATCTGCTGACCCAAAAGTCGTTCCAGTGGACGACAATACACCGATCATCGAGCTAAAGAGTGGGCAAAAAGTGGTGTTAGAAGGTATTGCCAGGTTGGACATAGGTAAAACGCATGCAAAGTGGCAACCAGCAATCGCATGTAGTTATAAGAATATGCCGACCATCACGATCTCGAAGTGCGACAACTGTGGTGCATATATAAAGGCATCTCCTAGAGATATAATCGCGCCCAATATTGCGGCGACGATCAAAAACATCGTCGAATGTTCGGCGTGTCATCTTTGTGAGGATACATGCGGACTTGGAGGGATAACCATCGACAGCGATTCGACATCATTCATATTCAGTCTCGAATCGGATGGTTCAATTCCTGCGGCAGAGCTGGTCCAAAGAGCTGCAGATGTCATAAAGAAAAAATCCAAGATGTTGATTAAAAATCTAAGGGATTTGACATAATTTGCAGTCGGCGGGGGTTGCCCAGTCAGGTCAATAACCCATTTAACAAGAAGGGGGTTGGCTAAAGGCGCAAGGTTGAGGGCCTTGTCTCGTAGGAGTTCGTGAGTTCAAATCTCACCTCCCGCATAGATATCGAATAAAAAGGTGCAAGACAGGTGCAAGATATATGACAAAAACGAATCCAAGATTGATAAAACTGATAGAAAGCCTCAAGGCAAAATCACGTGAAGAGGATGTCATGATCTGGAGGGATGTCGCCAAAAGATTGGAGCGACCTACGAGAAACTATCCAAAAGTGAACCTCAGTCAAATCAATCGAAACACGAAAAAGAACGAAACAGTACTCGTGCCAGGGAAAGTTATAAGCGCTGGCATGTTAGGTCATCCTGTGACAATAGCAGGTCTGGGATTTAGCAAAGTTGCTGTCGATAAAATAAAAAGCGTCAAAGGGAAAAGCATGATGATAGAACAACTAATAAAAGATAACCCAAAGGGAACTGGAATTCGAATAATTCAATGAGGTACTATAAATGGTCATCATCAATGTAGATGGACTTATATTAGGACGTTTGGCGAGCGATATTGCAAAACGCCTGTTAGAGGTCGATGAGGATATCGCGGTCGTAAATGCAGAAAAAGCGATAATTTCCGGGTCAAAAGTACAAATCTTCGAGGAATATGATGCCCAGATTAAAAAGGGCACCAGAGAAAAGGGACCTCATCACCCGAGGAGAGCAGATCAAATACTGAAGAGGACCATCAGAGGAATGCTCCCTTATAAGCGAAAACGCGGACGAGATGCATATTCGAGGTTAAGAGTATATATCGGGACGCCTGCTGGGATGCAAAGTGGGCCCATGGAGACCATCGAAAATGCTAAAATGTCGCGATTGAGTACGATAAAGTATATACGACTTGGCAACCTGAGTAAAAAGCTCGGTGCCAATTAAAGTATGGAGTTTGTCATATGGTGAAAATAGTCAATGAAAGCGGTAAGAGAAAAACTGCAATAGCCAGAGCCACCATCAAGAAGGGCTCAGGACAGGTAAGGATAAACAAGAAAATTATAGAGCACGTAGAGCCCGAATTGGTACGTCTCAAAATCAGCGAACCGCTGACCATTGCAAGCGACCTTGTCGATGAAATAGACGTTGAGGTCAAAGTAAGGGGAGGAGGAATCATGGGGCAGGCGGATGCGGTGCGAACTGCAATAGCCAGAGGTCTAGTAAAATGGACAAGCAGCTCTTCACTTAGAGATGCGTTTCTTAAATATGACAGAAGCCTTCTGGTAAGTGATGCTAGACAGAAAGAGCGTAAAAAGTTTGGCGGACGTGGAGCGAGAGCCAGACGACAAAAATCATATAGATGAGGTGGGAGAGAAGGTGATAATATGATCCCGGTTAGATGCTTTACGTGTGGGAAAGTCATATCAAATGCGTGGGACCCGTACAAGAAACGAGTAGAGGAGAGAAAAAGGGAATCGAAAACAAGTGATATCAAAGTGGGAGATATATTGGATGATCTGGGTATCGAAAGATATTGCTGTCGACGAATGTTGTTAACGCACGTGGATATAGTAGATATGCTATCGCCATATCAGTAAAGGGGGAGGAGGTGGGGTTGTAGGGTAGGCTGGACCATCCTATGGCGTTCGGGGCGCTGTGACCTGAGTTCGAATCTCAGCAACCCCATATTCATCTCCCAAAAGCATGATATAAAAATGATTGAGAGATTTAAATTGAAATTCAGAGGACATTCTTGAGGATATTTCTTAAAAGGAGTTGTTAACGTTTGGATCAAAAATATACAAGATATGAACGAGCTAGGATAATAGGAGCACGCGCCTTACAGATTTCTATGGGGGCACCGATTCTGATACGTAACCCTGGAGAAAAAGACCCAATCAGCATCGCAATACAGGAATTTGACAAGGGCATAATACCAATAACGGTAAAGAGGGGCGAATAAGGGATCAACATGAAAAAAGTACAGAGAGTATGACGGTAATCACGAATATAGTCGTTAGGAAAATATCGGATAGCAGAGGGGATGAGACAGTGGAGGTTGATGTGCACACCTCCAATGGCTTTGGAAGGGCTGCAGCGCCATCTGGGGCGAGTACGGGTACATTTGAAGCTAAACCGATCCCAGTTGCCGATGTGATATCAAAGGCAAAAAAATCTGTCATTCCTCGGCTAATCGACTTAGATGTTACCGAACAGAAGAACATAGACGACATTTTGCATGAAATAGATGGTACGAAAAACTTCTCAAACATCGGTGGCAATCTGAGTGCGGGCATCTCCATGGCAGTTGCCAAGGCGGCCGCATCATCTTCTGGAGTTCCACTATATCAATATATTAACGTTTCCTCTAACACTTTACCATTTCCTCTGGGCAATGTGATCGGTGGCGGTGTGCACGCAAAAGGATCAATAGATATCCAAGAGATTCTCGTAATCCCCACGGGCGCAAGGAATATCGAAGACGCGATATTTGCCAATGCACAGGCATACAATCAGGTCAAAAAATTGCTAAATAAACGAGGAATAGTGTGTGGTAAGGGCGATGAAGGAGCATGGGCACCCTCTATCAGCAACGAAGAAGCTCTCACGATTGTGTCCGAAGCAACCGGACAGGTGTCTGATTCAGTTGGATTTGATATGCGCGTCGCCATCGATATAGCGGCAACAGAAATGTGGAAAGGCGGTAGATATGAGTATTCAGATGCAAAACGAAGCACAGAGGAACAGATACAATATACATCTGAATTAATAGACATATATGACCTCTATTATGTAGAAGACCCTCTGGAGGAAAACGATTTTGCGGGGTTTGCCGAACTGACGAAGCAGGTGAAATGTATGATCTGCGGCGATGATCTGTTCGTCACAAATACTACGAGAATCCAACAAGGAATTGATGCTGGTGCCGCAAATACAGTTTTAATCAAGCCGAACCAGATAGGAACTCTAACTGGTACTTATGAAGCTGTAAAGCTGGCAAATGACAATGGGTACCGTTGTGTCATATCTCATAGATCTGGTGAGACGACCGATGATGCCATTGCACATCTGGCGGTCGCACTGGACATTCCGATCATCAAGACGGGCATAGCTGGCGGCGAACGAATTGCAAAACTTAATGAGTTGATAAGGATAGAAGAAGACCTTAAAGATCCACGAATGGCCATCATTAAATGAAAGATAATGAGGAGTTAAGAGGATGAAACAAGATATTAAAAAAGACCAAGATTATGAATCCCTGATACCAGTTGACGAATATCTATCAGCAGGCGTTCATATTGGAACACAGCAGAAGACGAAGGATATGACTAAGTTCATATATTTAGTGAGAACGGACGGATTATATGTCCTGGACGTACAGGCGACAGACCAGCGCATCAGAGCTGCAGCCAAATTCATATCAAAATATGAGCCGTCGAAGATATTGGTGGTTTCGGCACGACAGTATGGACAGCGGCCAACGGAAATATTTGCCAAGGCGGTCGGGGCGAAGGCGATCATCGGGCGATTTATCCCGGGTACGCTTACCAACCCAGCTTATCAAGATTATACTGAATCTGATGTTCTAATCGTAATCGACCCCATCGGAGATGCCCAGGCAGTCACAGAGGCGAGGAGCGTCGGCATCCCGATCGTCGGAATGTGCGATACAAACAACATGACCTCGAATATAGATTTGATAATTCCAACGAATAATAAAGGTAGAAAGGCGCTTGCTATAGTGTACTGGTTGCTTGCCAAGGAAACTCTCAAGGAAAAAGGCGAGCCGTTCGACTATTCTGCAGAGGATTTTGAGGCAGAGTTGTGAGGTGTCCAAATGAGAAGCCCCGTCATTGCGGGACAATTTTATAAAGGAGAGCCAGAAGGACTGAAATCTCAGCTAAAGAGCTGTTTTGACGTTTCCGTCTCCATGAGGGATAACGTAAAAGGAGCTGTGGTCCCACATGCAGGCTATGTATACTCAGGTCAAGTGGCTGCGCATGTCTATGCTGCACTTCCCTCTGCCAAGACATACGTCATTCTCGGCCCAAATCATCAGATGGCGGGCCCTATGGTTGCAGTGTCCACTGATACATGGAGTACTCCGTTAGGGGAGGTGGAAATAGATGAAGACCTCGTGAATATGCTACCGGACTGCATCGACCGTGACGAAGTTGCACATCGATATGAACATTCAATAGAGGTTCAACTGCCATTTCTCCAGTACTGGTTTGAGGATTTTAAGATCGTTCCAATATGCATGGGTCTGCAGGACGAGGGAACTGCTAAAAAAATCGGTGCAAAGTTGGGAAACGCTCTAAAGGATGAGGACGTAATCATACTGGCATCCTCCGATTTCACGCATTATGAACCTGACCAAATAGCAAGGAAAAACGACCATAGGGTAATCGAGTCAATCTTGGAATTAGACGTACCGGCGTTCTATTCACACATTTATAATTTGCAGGCATCGGTTTGTGGTTATGGTCCTATCGCAACGATGATGGAGGCAACAATTGTCATGGGTGCGAAGAAGGGGGCGTTATTGAAATACACCACAAGCGGGGATGTGACCGGGGACTGCTCGAGCGTGGTCGGTTATGCTGGAATTGTTATTGACTAAAAGGACTACCAATCTATGATATATGAGGAATTAAATGGCCATCTGTTCCGCACCAGGAAAGATATTTTTATTCGGTGAACACGCCGTAGTTTATGGGAGCTTTGCCATCGCATGTGCAATCGATCTACGGACACGCGTCAGCATCCAAGGGAGTTTAGAGACCTCCATCACCTCCGAACTTGGCAGGGAAATCGACAGGCATCCATACGTCCTCAAGGCGATTGAGAAGATGAAGATGCTTGCTGGATTCGATGGTGTGGAGGTTAAAATCGATTCCGAAATCCCGCCAGGATCTGGGTTGGGGTCCTCTGCCGCTGTTACGATTGCGACGCTGTCCGCGATAAACATGGAGTTCGATGTAGGATTGTCTGACGAAGAGATAGCAGAACTGGGGCACTCGGTAGAAGGGGAAATACAGGGCGCAGCGAGTCCCACTGATACGTTTGTCTCTACGATGGGTGGCGTCGTGCTGATGCCCTCGCGCAGGCGACTGAAAAATCTGGACTGCGACATCGTGATAGGGGATACAGGCAAGGCCTCTTCGACTAAAGAACTCGTCGGAAGAGTGTCATTGCTTAGAGAAGAGTATCCCGACATAGTCCATGTGATATTTAATGCGATAGGAGCCATAACAAAAAGGGGCGAATATTTGATAGAAGAGGGCGATTATAGTGCCATTGGCGAGCTGATGAACATAAATCAGGGTCTGCTTGAGTCTCTGGGCGTGGGATGTCCTGAGCTATCGGCGCAGATTTATGCTGCAAGAGATGCCGGCGCATTCGGAGCGAAAATAACCGGCGCCGGTGGCGGTGGATGCATGGTTGCACTAGCATCTCATGATCGCGCGGAGAAAGTTGCCAAAGCCATCGAAGAGGCTGGCGGACGTGCGATTAAAACCAGAGTTACAAAAGATGGGTGTGGCAAAGGATGAGTGATCGCATAATACTAAAGGTCGGCGGAAGTGTCTTGACCGATAAAACCAGAGAGAAATGCCTGAACGTCAATGAAATTGACCGTGTAGCAAGAGATATCGCCTCTGCCGACGTGAAAGGCCTAATTATAGTCCATGGCGCCGGCTCATTTGGACATCCCCAAGCGAAAAAATTCGGACTGGACGTATCAGGAAAGCGCAATTTTATAGAAGTCGCATTGACACACGAAATAGTAAAGGAGCTCAATAGAGAGTTTGTCAAAAGATTGGCTGAAAATGGCGTTGCCGCTGTACCCGTGCATCCGTTGAGCTGCGCAATATCGCATGCCAGCAGATTGAGCGAGATGACGATATGTCAGATCGAACTGATGCTCAAAAATGAGACCATCCCAGTACTTCATGGTGATGTCGTGATGGATACTGCATGGGGCGTCTCGATATTATCAGGAGATCAGATAGTCGTTCACTTGGCACGCCACCTGGGTGTTAGGAGGGTGGGAGTTGGAACTGATGTCGATGGAGTGATGGATGGCGACAGAGTGATACCCATAATTACTCCAAAGACATTTAACGATGTAAGGGCATTATTAAGCGGGTCCTCTGGAATTGACATCACTGGGGGAATGTCAGGAAAGGTAAATGAATTGATAAAATTGACGGATTATGGTATCTCTTCTCATATATTCAATGCATCAAAAATGGGAAATATCGTTAATTTCTTAAATGGCAAGGAAAATTTTGGAACGATTATCAGGAGCGAACGACATGGAACAAACCTCTAAAAGAAAAATCGAACATCTACGACTATGCATCGAAGAGGATGTGGAATCAAAGGGAGGAGGATTCGAGGATATAACATTAATCCATAAAGCGCTGCCGGAGATCGACAAAAATAAGATCGACTTGAGCATCGATTTTCTCGGTAAGCAGTTTAATGCGCCGATTCTTATCGCATCCATAACGGGAGGGCATCCCGATACCAAGAACATAAACGCTGCGCTGGCTGGTGCTGCTGAAGAGATGGGGATCGGAATGGGGGTCGGCAGTCAAAGAGCTGCACTTGAAGACCCAAAACAAGAGGACTCGTTTCGCATCGTCAGAGATGCCGCACCCAGCGCCTTTATATATGCAAATGTTGGTGCTCCTCAATTAAAGGGATATGGAATCGAGGGCATCGATAAAACGGTCGAAATGATCGATGCAGATGCCGTGGCGATTCATCTGAACTTCCTGCAGGAGGCAATCCAGCCAGAGGGAGACACGGATGCAAGCGGCTGTTTAGATATGATCAAAGAGATATGTGCCCAATCAAGTGTTCCCGTGATGGTAAAGGAAACCGGCGCCGGAATATCGCATGATGTGGCAGTTGCCCTCAAAAAGGCTGGAGTTTCTGCAATAGATGTCGGCGGGTATGGGGGGATGAACTTTGTCGCGGTGGAAGTATGCCGGGCAAGAGCAGAAGGTGATGAATTGTTAGAGCATCTGGGCAATGTGTTCTGGGATTGGGGCATTCCCACCACAACAAGCATCGTCGAGTCGTCCGTTGGCATCCCGATCGTCGCTACAGGCGGTGTGCGCACGGGAATGGATATGGCAAAGTGTCTGGCATTAGGTGCATCGCTGTGCGGCACCGCGCTACCATTGATAGTGCCCGCCAGAAAGGGGAAACAAGGGATAATAGATAAATTAAAAATCATGACTGAAGAGTTGAGGACCGCGGCGTTTCTGACAGGTTGTCGCTCGGTTACTGATATGGGGGGCACCCAGATCGTAATAACCGGAAGGACCAGAGAAATCCTGGAGCAACGCGGATTTAACATAGGACAATTTTCAAAATATAATGGAGGAATTAAATGAAAAATGTAGGAGTAATCGCAGTTGGAGGATATGACGAAGTGGGAAGAAACATGACTGCAATACGTGTTGGAACTGATATAGTAATATTGGATATGGGGCTCAGATTGGATCGGGTGCAGATTCACGAAGATGTGGCGACGGAAAAAATGCATTCGTTAGATCTTATCAAGATGGGCGCCATCCCAGATGATACAATAATGAGCAACGTAAAGGGAGACGTCAAGGCAATCGTATGCACACATGGCCATTTAGACCATATAGGGGCTATACCAAAATTAGCACATCGATACAACGCCCCGATTATAGGCACGCCATTTACAATCGAACTGATATCAAAGCTCACAAAGGCAGAACGAAAATTTGGCACAAACAATGACCTATGCAGCCTAATGGCTGGTGATATATTTCAGATTACGCCCGATCTGTCAATGGAATTTATCCGAGTTCAACACAGCATTATAGATTGTGTGTTCGCTGCACTTCATACACCAGATGGCATAGTGCTTTACGCAAATGACTTTAAGCTAGATAGAACGCCAACTCTCGGGAAACCACCCGACTTCAAACGATTGAAAAGATTGGGCAAAGAGGACGTGATAGCCCTGATCGTCGAGAGCACCAACGTCCAGAGATCTGGGAAAACACCATCAGAGCGAGTTGCACGTGAGCTGATCAGAGATGTGCTGCTCGGCACCGAGGAGACCAATTCCGGTTTCTTGGTTACTACATTTTCATCACATATCGCACGTATTAAAACAATCGCCGATGCCGCGATCGAGATGGGTCGACGTCCGCTTCTGATGGGTAGGTCAATGAAGGAGTATTCTGGGTCCGCACAACGAATGGGATATGTAGACCTCCCTAGTGAACTTGAGATGTTCGGAAATAGAAAGTCCATCGATAAGATGCTCAATCGTGTGATGACTGACGGCAAGGATAAATACCTACCAATAGTTACCGGCCACCAAGGCGAGCCAAATGCAATACTCACCAGGATCGCCAACGGCTTGACACCCTACACTGTCGAAGATGGGGATAAGGTAATATTCTCAGCCAATACAATACCAAACCCATCCAACATAGCAAACCGATACGCGGTTGAGACGAAATTGCAGATGAGGGGTGCCAGGACATATGATAACGTACACGTCTCCGGACATGCCTCTAAAGAAGACCACTGGGAATTGCTCAGAATGATCAACCCGAGACACGTCATACCAACACACGGTACCCTTGAGATGACCAGCACCTATGCAGAGTTAGCTGAAAAAGTTGGGTATGTGCTGAGTGATACTGTGCATATCCTGCGAAATGGACAGGAACTTACCATTGAATAGAGGTTATACGATGCATACGATCGACGAGATTCAGAAAAGAGGACAGATAATCGATGAGATAGTCGACCAATTACTGCCAATTACGCGACCAAAGGAGTTGTATCTCGCCTCTAGACACTTGATGGACGTGGGAGGAAAACGACTTCGTCCTGCTATGTTAATCCTTGCGGCCGAGTCGGTAAATGGCGATATAAATAAAGTGTTGCCTGCTGCATTTTCCATCGAATTGGTCCATACGTTCACACTCATCCACGATGATATCATGGACCAGGATACCATACGGCGTGGAGCCCCCGCAGTTCATGTGAAATGGGGGTTGCCAGCAGCAATACTCGCAGGAGATACACTCTATTCAAAGGCATTCGATATCCTCGCAAGCGTTGACGCTGATTCCAATCATATCGTGCAATGTCTGAAAGTTCTTGCGAATACCTGTACAGATATATGTGAGGGACAATGGTTAGATATGACGTTCGTGAGGTCTGCCGAGGTCTCCGAAGAGGATTATATGGAAATGGTCGAGAAAAAGACCGCCGTCCTGTTTGCGGCATCCACTTTGATCGGGGGAATCCTCGGCAGTTGTACTGAAGAGGAGGCGGACGCACTCTGGGAGATAGGCAGAACGACCGGGCTTGGATTTCAGATACGCGATGACGTCCTTGACCTCATCACTCCCAAAGAGCGTCTTGGAAAGGATAGGGGCAGCGATCTCATGGAGGGCAAAAAGACGTTGATTGCAATACACGCACTCAAAAAGGGAGTTGAATTAGAGCATCTCACGAGAGGGGCATCCGAGGAAGAGATAGATGCCGTAGTACAAAAGCTCCATGAGTCCGGATCGATAGACTACGCGATGAAAAAGGCGCATCAGCTGGTTGAAGAGGGAAAAGCTAAACTGGAGATACTACCCGATTCCAGAGCAAAAGAACTTTTAAAAGAGCTGGCAAAGTATATGGTGACGCGCACGTACTAAGATTCGTCCCCACGGCAAATCATTAATTGTGTGATGGTTATAGAACTATATCGAGGATTAGATGAAAAAATCGGATATTAAGAGTTTTATACAAAAATATGCGTTGCAGAACGCCATCAAATATGACTCTACTCCACAGGTAAGTTCAGTAATGGGAAAGATGATAGGGGCACACCCCGAACTCCGCCAGAGCGCACGCGAAGTCATGCCATTAATACGGGCAGTGCTCGACGACATTGACAAAATGAGCGCAGAAGAGCGCCTGTCCAAACTCCAACACATCGCACCGGAATTGATAGAGGTGTTGCATGAAAAAAAAGTGAAGGAGCGAAAACTCCCAGCATTGGATGTCGATGAGGAAGTGGTGATGCGAATCGCCCCCAATCCCAATGGACCTCCTACAATAGGAAACGCACGCGGAATCATCGTGAATCATGAATATGCCAAGATGTACAACGGCAAATTTATTCTCAGGTTCGACGACACCGATCCCAAGGTCAAAAAACCGATGCTGGAGGCATATGACTGGCATCTCGAAGATTGTGAATGGATGGGTGCCAAACCAGATCGAGTCGTGATAGCATCGGACAGGATTGACAAATATTACGTGTATGCTGAACAATTGATAAAGATGGATAAGGCGTATGTCTGTTTCTGCAGTCAAAGCGAATTCAAGCGGCTTAAAGATATCAAAGAAGTGTGTCCACACAGGGATCAAGGTGTCAAAACTAACCTCGGGCATTGGGGAATAATGTTGGGTGGAAAGTATGATGAAAAAGAGGCAGTTTTGCGGATTAAAACCGATATCAAACACAAGGACCCTGCCCTGCGCGACTGGGTTGCCTTCAGAATCGTCAAGGAGGGACATCCTCGCGTCGGCGACAAGTATGCTGTCTGGCCGATGCTCGATTTTGAGTCGGCGATAGAAGACCACCTGCTGGGAATAACGCATATAATAAGGGGAAAAGACCTGATAGACAGCGAGAAAAGGCAAAAATTCATCTATGGATATTTGGGATGGGAATACCCCAAAACATCACACTGGGGACGCATTAAAATCCACGGGATTGGTAAATTCAGCACCAGCGAGATAAAAAAAGGCATCCAGAATGGAACATATGCACAGTGGGACGATCCGAGATTGCCGACGGTGCGCGCCCTGAGAAAGCGCGGTATCCAGGCAGAAGCGATCAGAAATTTCATGATAAAGATGGGTGTAACCGAGACCGATATCGCCATCAGCATGGATACGCTATATGCTGAGAACAGAAAGATCATCGACTCCTCGGCAAATCGATATTTCTTCGTCCACACTCCAGTCCATTTAACGATTGAAAACGCGCCGTCGACCGTGGCAAAGGCACCGCTGCACCCTAACATAGACCGGGGTTTCAGGGAGATTTTAGTCGATGGAGAGGTTTTGATATGTCAGGATGATGCTGCTACACTAACAGCAGGTGACCGAATACGCCTCAAGGAGTTATACAACATCCAGATTATAGGCCTGACGCCCCTAAAAGCGAGATACACTGGAGATGACCTTGCCAAAAAAGGTGCCGCTATCATCCACTGGGCGCCCATCGATGGAGTCAAAGTAAAGGTCTTAGCTCCGGATGGCGTGTATGAGGGCGTTGGCGAAAAAGGCATCAAATCGGAGTTGAATAACGTCGTCCAGTTCGAGCGATTCGGATTTGTAAGGATCAACTCCGTGGATGACATTATATGGGCATATTTTGCGCATAAATGAATGAGGTGGGGAAAAATAGTAGCGCAGTACCGAAGAGCCTCCGTCATAAGTAGCTTTGCTCCTTAAGTGCCATTTTTGGTCGACTTATACATTTATATGCAGTATATTAGTATTATAATATTATACTGGGAGTATATAGGGGATAGAAGATATGACAACTAATTATGATGACATTAGGATTAGAAAGGTTAGGGTACTTGGCGATAGAGCGAGGGAGGAGGCAAACCAAATGAATCTTACAGAAGACGATTTGGTTATTGTGAGGACTTATATTAATTCCCTACCCAAGTATGACATCGAAAAGATAGAAGGAAGTCCAATTCAGTACCTACAACGAAAAATAAATAAATCTTAGTCAAATTCAAGTGATTCTAATGCCCGATGACAAACAATCTGTTTTGGTATTATGTCACACCATCTTATATACTGCTTTTAGAACTGGTAAATTTGGTGAGATAACAGGAACACACATCAAAAGATGGGCACAGTCTAGATTTATCGCTGATTTCATTATCGAGATGGGATCTGAACGCTCTGAAGGATTTTATTTTGCTTTTACGTCAAAAAACATATTCAATGGTTTTTCTGGTCAACTTGAATACGAGCGTACAAATCCACAAATTCGTGAGTACTTGGATATACTAGGAACGCTTATTTTTTGTGTTCCGAGTGAACCAATAAATAAGTTGAAAGAAAATGAAGGAATTATCGTAATAGCCGATGCGCTTTGTAACCGTAGCGATTACGAACCTTTAATCATAACTGATATGAAAGACAGTATGACGAAAACTGCAGAGGTGTACTACAAAAAAAATACTACACAGGATGTTGTTAATATTCCATTCTCTATACTAAACTTAGAAGAAGCGATTGGTTTCTTGAAGGGCAGATATCCAGGGCAGTACGGACTGATTAAGAAAAAAGATTCAGTGTATAATCTATTCTAAAAATTCTTTTAATTTTACCTACCTACGAACATCTGAGTTTATGTGCAAAGCTATCATAAGCACAACCTTTAAACATATTGATGGGATATTACAGTGTCACTTACGGACGATGATTGATGAAGGGCGCATATATGCCCAGAAGGAGGAAAATAGGATGACTGCAAAATATGTTAAATTTGAGGTTCCAGCCGAGTTGGAAAATAAAGCGTTGGAAGCGTTGGAACTGGCAAGAGATACGGGAAAGATAAAAAAGGGCACGAATGAGGTCACGAAAGCAATTGAGCGCGGCGTTGCATTACTCGTTTTAATCGGAGAAGACGTCCAACCAGAAGAGGTCGTCGCACATATTTCGCCTCTCAGCGAGGAAAAGAACGCCCCCTATATCTACATCAAAAAACAGGATGAGGTCGGGGCTGCGTCTGGTTTGAGTGTTGGTTGCGCCACATCAGCGATCATAGAGGCTGGCAAGGCCGAAGAGCTCATAGAAGAGATAGTCAAGAAATTAAAGGCACTAAAAAAGTGAAGGTGATCCAATGACAGACGAAGGCACCCCTACAGAAATCATAGAAATACTCGGAAGAACTGGAATGCATGGAGAGGCTACTCAGATTAAGTGCCGCATTCTCGAGGGCAGTAATAAGGGTAGAATAATAACCCGCAACTGCATTGGACCAGTGCGCATAGGTGATATTCTTATGCTATTGGATACCGTACGAGAAGCCAAGAAACTAATGACGCGATAATAGAACTATTAAGGAGGGGTCTCATGGAAACAAAGAAGTGTTCATTCTGCAGCAATCCAATCGAAACAGGAACTGGCAAAATGTTCGTAAAAAGAGATGGAAGCGTTTACTATTTTTGCTCATCCAAATGCGAGAATAATATGGGCCTTGGGAGAGTTCCCAGGAAGACCAAATGGACCAAATCAAAGTGAGAGATACCATGGAGCGTACCTTCTTGATGATAAAACCCGACGGAGTTCAGCGTGGCTTGGTCGGAGATGTCATCTCTCGCATTGAACGGCGTTGCCTGAAGATCATCGCACTGAAGATGGTCCAGGTGGGGCATAAAACTGCGAAACGACATTATGCAGAACATGCGGATAAACCGTTCTTCGATTCACTGGTCGATTTTATCATGTCAGGGCCGACCATTGTAATGGTCATTGAGGGCAGGAATGCCATATCTGTAACACGGAGCATGATAGGTGCGACAGACCCCTCAAAAGCCGCCGCAGGCACAATTCGTGGCGATTTTGCGCTCGACATCACACGAAACATAGTTCATGCATCTGACTCTCTCGAATCGGCAGATAGAGAAATAGCCATCTATTTTGATGATGTAACTTAATGTTCTCTCTTCCTTCGACTCTGCCGTATTCTTCAAGGGAGATATGCTTTTCTCTGTCCTTTTCTGCCTTTTTATAGAACATATTCCTCATATACTTATATATCTCCAAGACACTTTTATATCGATTAGAGATGGTTAAAAACCGAAAAGAATTGCGGACGCCCATCGTGTGCGTGATGGGGCATGTAGACCATGGCAAGACATCATTGCTTGACAGGATACGTGGTACGTCGCTCGCAGAAGTTGAGGCGGGCGCCATTACTCAACACATCGGAGCTACTGAAATACCGCTGAGCTACATCAAAGAGATATGCGGTCCACTCATGGGAAGTGAGTTTAAAATCCCCGGACTGCTTTTTATCGATACTCCTGGACATCATGCATTTACAACGTTACGAAGCAGGGGTGGAGCACTTGCAGATATAGCAGTAGTAGTTGTCGACGTTAATGAGGGTTTTCTACCACAAACAATAGAGGCACTGAAAATCCTGCGCCAATTCAAAACTCCTTTTGTGCTCGCAGCCAACAAGATCGATCTAATTCATGGATGGTACCCACATGAAAACGAGTCTTTTAGGGATACATACAAACGTCAAAGTGAGCGGGCGACGCAAGCGCTCGACGGGGCAATCTATCAATTAATCGAGCAGTTGCACAAAGAAGGATTTAGCTCAGACAGATACGACAGGATCCGTGATTTTCGAACAAATATCGGCGTGATTCCGATTAGTGCCAAGACGGGAGAGGGGGTTCCGGACATCCTAATGCTCTTAATCGGTCTTGCACAGCGATTTCTCGAGAGCAACTTGCAAATCCAGCGCCAAGGTGCAGGTGTTGGAACGGTCTTAGAAGTCAAGGAGGAAAAGGGACTGGGCACAACCCTTGATGCCATATTGTACGATGGCGAGTTAAAGATGGGAGACAAAATCATAATCGGCAGTAAAGAGGGCCCGATTGTGACAAAGGTGCGCGCATTATTGAAGCCGCGCCCCCTTAGCGAGATACGTTCAGAAGAACGGTTCCGCCGAGTCACCAATGTGACAGCTGCCTCTGGAATAAAGATAACTGCACATGGCCTTGAAAAAGCACTTTCCGGCTCACCGCTCTATGTAGTCAAGGACGAAAAAAATATATCGCATATTATGAACGAAATCCAATCCGAGTTAGATAGGGTGACGATCCAAACCGATGAAGTCGGCGTGATTCTCAAAGCAGATACGATTGGATCATTGGAGGCCATGATAAACGAACTGAGAAACAACAAAATCCCAATATACAAGGCCAAAATAGGGAATATATCCAAACGAGATATCATCGAGGCGGCTACTATAAATGACCCCTCTTTAGCAGTCGTAATTGGATTCTGTGTTAGTATGCTACCAGATGCAAAGGAGGAGGCATTAAAAACCAAAGTTCGAGTATTTCAGAACAACGTGATATATCAGTTGATCAAGGATTATAACGACTGGGTTAAACATGAACAGTCGATGTATGAGAAGGAACGGATGGAAATGATTATCAAGCCAGGTAGGTTTCGATTGCTGCCCGACTATGTATTCAGACAGAGCAAACCAGCGGTCGTTGGTGTTAAGGTTATCGGAGGAGTTGTCAAGCCTGGAGTTGGCGTGATTAGGGAGAACGGGATACGTGTTGGCACCATCAAGGGAATCCAGGAGCACGGAAAAAGTAGTGAGTATGTCGACATCGGAAAAGAAGCCGCTTTTTCGATTGATGGACCTACAGTCGGTCGACAGATTAATGAAGGAGATATGCTCTATGTAGATATTCCTGGAAAACATGCAAAGATTCTTGAACGGGAACTATGTAATACATTATCGGAAGATGAAGCCGAAACGCTAAGAGCGTTTCTGGATATAAAACGCAAAAAAGACCCCCTATGGGCTAAATAAAGGTCGTGAAGGTAAACATGGTAGAATATAGAATAGTTATATCAGATCCAAAAATTGGAAAGGCATATCAGATAGAGATTTCTGGCGCAAGTGCAAATAAATTCATGGGCAAATCAATCGGCGATATGGTCGATGATAAAACGCTTGGATTGCCAGGATATAAATTGCAGATTGTCGGTGGAACGGACAAGGGCGGATTCGCAATGAGAAAAGATCTGCCAGGTGGACAGAGGCGGAAGATTCTGGTATCTGAGAGTACTGGATGTCATCCGAAAGAAAAGGGGCAGAGAAGACGAAAGACCGTGCATGGTCGAGATATCACAGCAGATATATCTCAGATAAACGTCGTCGTCACCAAACATGGGAGTAAGCCGATAGAAGAGTTGTTAGGGAAGAAAGAAGGAAGCGAAAAAGACGAATAACTCTCACATATACTTTTTGATTTTTGGCCTCGTTTTTTACACTTAATATAATGTATAAATTTTTATATATGTCAAATATATAATTAAGTTATTATGATACTATAAAATATATATTATAATAGTGATATTAGTTAATATACATTAAAGTATCATAAAATCGACATGGTATTATAATATCTATATTTTTATTCAGTAGTGATTATATAATAATAAATACCCACCAACTCCACGACACTATGGTGTGATTCTTTCTATCTTCCTGATGTATTAAACGCTCCTATGATTACGCCTATACTTAATAAATATAAGAATGAAAAAAATGATGCCAAAAATGGATCGATTTTATCAGTTTAATTATTCCAATATCTATATGAATATACACATTGCCATGTGTAAAACCCCCCTTAACTGTCAAAAAAGTCTCAAAAACGACAAACTGAATATTTTGTGGAAGGTATTCTCATATATTATGTAACAAATCAAAAATAATATGTTCATTCACGCTTGGTTTCTATTTTTTGTCAACTCAGATCGCCCAAAGTACGCCTGAAACAAGTAATATTGGGGGTATTCTCATAGCATCCTTGGTAATGATGTGTTTTACTTATTCTAAAATAGACGATTTAAGGACTATTTGAGATAAAATCTGCTCTAAAAACACGCTAATTGAGAATATAAACCCTTATTTTAGAGGTATCTAGATAACACAAGATGTATTTGAGATACATCTAAGATATTATTTTTCATCTAAAAACTAAAAAACTTTAAAATTAAAAATAAATTATATTAATTTTTAAAAATTAAATATTTTAGATAAAATTTAGATAAAAATATGATAAAAATTAAAAGTGAGAGTTCAAATAGTGAAGATATATATTTATATAAACTAATTAGACGAAAGAACGTAATTAGACGAAAAAATGGCTAAAATAAAAGATGCGCCACGCACGGCTACCACGATGGTGGTGAGATCACATAACACAGCAAGGATCACGCAATCTCGGGATCCTTATCTTGAGCTCATGCGCCGCCTGTTCCAGGGAGAAGTTACAGCAATGCGGGCTAAACGTTTTCTCGAGATGGTCGAAAAAAGGAAAAAAGAGGGGAGACCAATATCAATTGACGAATGGGAAAAATTGATCAAAGAGATGGACATCAGCAGGTCATCATTTTATGCCATGCGAAACAAGTTGTTGGGTGCTGGCGTACTCGAGGTTAGGAAGGGAGAATATCACCTATCTGGGCAGTTCAGCAAGGATTTAACAAATATGGCACGATGGTGGTGGTCCGTGATCCTTGGAAACTCGCCAGAGACACTATAGATTTATGAGACTTTTTCTAAGCTCCATCAACTCGTCCATACGTTTTTTAAGTGTTTCAAAATCTTTTTGAAGTGAGGGGGCATCGGAGGCCAGACTCTCGATTTTGCTGATTTCTCTGCGGTATGGGCCAAGTCTGCGACTTATTCGCGTCGCCTCCCCCAAAGAAAGTGATTTTTTATCGGTAAACTCTTCCTTGTAAATCGCATCTATTTTTGAATACAGGGATTTGATTTTTCCTGAAAGTTCGATCATATCCTCCTCCTGCAGAGCGGTCTTGGTGCCATCAAAAGTGCGGATTAATCCTTCCAACGCATCTACAATCGTCCGACCAGCAGAAGTCAATTCGATATATTTGGTCCTTCCGCCACGAGAGAACGTAAGCAATCCGCATCGCTCCATTTTGGAGAGCGTATTTGTGGTGTGCGCATACGTGCTATCCACTTCTTTGGCGATAAGGGATATGTACGGCCTTTCATGTGCTGCAACTGCCAGTAGAATGCGGGCGGGCTTTTCCTGCAAAAACAGTTTTTTGGGACTTTCCATGTAATCTAAACATATCATACAACTATTAATAGGATTTGGACATATTATAGAGGTATAAAAGATGGTGAGCATACGGTAGTGTACTATGTCTACTAAATTACGGAAGTACTTTATTACGGGCCTGGTCGTCCTGATACCCTTGGTGACGACATCATATATACTGTGGATTTTGTTTGATTTATTGGATGGCATACTACGGCCGTTAGTGACCAAAATCTTTGGCATCCATATACCGGGCTTAAGCCTTGTGATTATGCTGCTATTGACATTATTGGTGGGATTTATCGCGAATTATGCGATAGGAAAGAGGGGAGTGGAGCTTTTTGAAGAAAGTTTGTGTAGAATCCCAATGGTGAGAACGATATATTTAGCCATAAAACAAGCAAGCGATATTTTATTCATGCAAAAAGAGGAATTTAAAAAAGTAGTTTTAATAGAATATCCTAGGAGGGGCACATATGTGCTCGGTTTTGTTACAGGTAGGGGGGTAGAGGAGATTCAGGAGAAAACGTCAGAACACATCCTGAATCTATTCGTACCAACTTCACCAAATCCAACCTCTGGGTTTTTTCTGATGGTTCCAAAAAAAGATGTCATCTTACTGGACATGAGTGTAGAGGATGGGTTAAAAATGGTCGTTTCAGGCGGATTGTTAGCTCCCCCCCAGTCAGACACGCCCAAGATATAATGGAGTCATATCCTTCCAACCAATTGGGTTAAAGCTTTTTTAGGGTCTGCCGCTTTAACAACGCCAGATGCCAGCAACACGCCTATAGTACCTAGGTCAAGCGCTGCCCTGACATCATCGCCCCTTGAAATTCCTGCGCCGCACAACACACCCACCTCTGGCGCTACATCCTGAACAGCCTTGACGGTTCCGCTTACTATCTCTGGATTCGCCTTGGAAACGGGAATGCCTGAGCCTATCAATTCAGGGGGCTCCACAGCCACGAAATCCGGCTTGAGTACGGCTACAGCCGAGGCTTTTGCTATGTCATTCGCACAAACGACGATGATAAGCCTCGCTCTTCTCGCTGCATTGATGGCAGCTTCTATTTCGGGCAACTCCAGCTGCCGCTCTGAATGATTGACGAGAGTTCCAATCGCTCCCGCTTCCCTTACCGCCTCCGGCAGGATATGACCTGTATGGCTCCCAGATACGATCGCATCGATATGCTGCGCAAATACGGGGACGCCCACCTTGGATAGGGGATAAATATCCGAAAATTGCGGAACTGCTATTATTTCCGCACCGGTTTCGTCCCTCACTTCCCTGATTATTTTCCCCATCTTCAGGGCATTTTTGCCTGTAGCCTCGGAGTATGTTTTGAAGTTTACGATGATTGCTGGGGTTTTCATTGCATACTAACTCCTTCTATCTCTCATTTTTATACTTGATACATCTCTCCCCCACACCGTAAACTCACATATAGCACAGAAGTCAAAGAGGAGGTTTATAGTGATTAGGATGGCCATTACAAGGATGACAATAATAAGAAGTCCACTAAGTATCTCCATGAGGGTGCCGTCCACGGAATCGTCCTTCTTGAAACCACAATTTGCACAGATTTTGTCTTCATCATTTATAGCAATTATAACGGCCCCACATTCAGGACAATATTTAGTCATTTTAATTTAACATCCTACCATTTAGTTACCACCCATTGGACATGGCGAGAGGTGATCATAATCTCTATGATATATTGCCCCTATATCTACTCTTTCACTTGTTTCAATGCGTCTGAAACCGTATCTTTTGTATCGGTATCTAAAACGGCAATTACTGATTCCGCCCCCACAGTTTGGACAAGTTCAGAAATCCGTCATCACCCTGAACTGGTCGATTTCTTCCTTCATCAACTTAAGGAATCTCCTTGCCGCGCCCTCTATATCTTTGGCATTGGTGATCGCCCTACCCACTACGATGATGTCAGCACCGGATTTTAACGCTTCTTCTGCATTTTCAGCGCGGATGCCACCTGCTACTGCCACAAGCATCTTATCCGAAAGCGCCTTGATATCTTTTATGTCGCCCCATGCATATTTTATTCCGTTGGACTCGACGTCGATTGCCCGGTGCAACTCCACTATATCTGGCTTGATGCTTAATTGCTCGAGCACTGCCTTTGGATCCTGGACATTTAGCATGTCGACAACCGTATAGATTCCAGTTTTTCTCGCCTCTTTTGTCGCCTTCTCTATGGTCGAAATTGGCGCCAGCCCTGATATGACGACAGCGTCTGCAGTAAGGTCCGCTGCCATCCTCGCCTCTAAATGTCCTGTATCGAGTGTCTTGAGGTCTGCAACGACGAATGCATCTGGCCGCACCTCGCGTATTTTTGCGATTATATCCAAACCATATCGTTTAATCAGAGGGGTGCCAGCCTCAAGAATCAGGTGGTCGCTTTTTGGAAGTTCCTTGAGCACTTTTTTGGTGGACTCTAAACATGGATTATCCAATGCGACCTGCAAATATGGCGGATCCCATAATCTTGTAATCTTAAATCCCATAATCGGATGGACAGATCGGTCCTTTTCATAGATAACTTTGCCTATGGATGGGAACTTTTGCATGGCGCGTTCTATCGCCAGTTTTGTTGCACCGTAATTATAGCGATATATTTTGCTGTAGTCCTTCGCCTCTGGATGGATGAAAACGCCAACGATAATGACAAAACTCTCTGCCTTGTTTTTTGGTATTAACCCTTCTTCAACTGCGTCTGCCACGGCCTTTGCCACTGCAGTCTGTGCCGGTCCAAACACTTGCGCCGCTGCGGCCATGTTTTTAACGGTAACCTTTGGAACTATCAGGGTGGCTGGCTTCGTTATCAGGTTTGGCCGTATCACGGCAAGCAATGGCGTGTGTCCGACGGATAACTGGGACATCGCGTTGGCAAATGCCATTCCAATTGGGCCATCTTTATCCCCTATCATCAAATCAATATGTGCAAGTTCTGGCTCAGTGCCAATTAACGCTTCACCTAATAGATACAAAACTACACCTCACATTCAAGATACGTCGAAGCAGTATATATCCTTTTTTAATACATCTCCTTGCTGGTTTTATACTTTCTCGATCGAGGTTTGAGCTTTACCACGCCCTCAGGACAATCCAGCACACAGTTATAACAGCGAACACATTCTACGGAATCAAAGCCCCTTTCCAGTTTGCTAAGCGGCACCCCAACTGTACAATCTTTCAAACACTTCAGGCATCCTGTACAGCCACTCCTTTCTAACTTTATTCTTAAAAAAGATATCTTATTAAAAAGAGCAAATACCAAACCGACAGGACACAAATATTTGCACCATGGGCGATATAAAACCAGCCCGAGAAAAACAACAACGAGAAAAATCAACCAAACATTGATATATCCGGGACCGGCAAGTTCTCTGACTTGTACAGTTAAAAGCATCGACGGAATAAGTCCCCACTCAGGCATAAATTCAAAAGCCATGGCAAAACGGATCAAAGAATAAACAAACACCACCAATAGGAGGGGATACTTAAGAAGTCGTAAACTACTTTCGAAAGTTCCTTGAAGTCTCCTCAAGTTGGCTATCAAACTTTTAGGTACAGTAATATTTGATGAAAAAACCAGTCGCTTAAGGAAGTGAAATGGTGAAAAAATCAGCCGTTTCAAAGTGTGAAGCCAATCCTGTACAGCACCGACCGGGCAAACGACGCCGCAAAAAACGCGACCTCCCACCAAACCGGTAGCAATCGCCCCAAATCCAATTTTCTCCTGAAGTCGATAAGTTTGAAAGAAACAGGGATAATCGCATACAGGACACATAATGAAGGGGAACGGATAACGACAAAAACGATATAGGAGTTCTCTCTCAATGTAAAGAATAATACCGATAACGGCCAGAAATAGTAGTTTTATAGATAAAGGCAAATATTTAAGTTTTTCCTTCATATTTTAACCTTCATGAGTTTTGCTCTTCTAAAGGGTTGTTAATGGTCTAAACTATAGTCATCCATAAAAAAAATCGAAAAATGAGGAGATGGCCAGAAACTAAAATCCTTCACGGATAATACTAAATATGTTTCTGACCAATGGTGGTTTTTTCATCTTCTCTACCCACATAGTTCAGCAGGCATGTGGGAAAGCGTTGGACCTATATATGGTTTTAAGCTTCCTTAACCTCCAACAATTCCGTCGACTATTGCTTCAGTATTCAGACATATAATCGCCTGTGTAGGAATGAAAACAAAGTTGAAGTTGTTTTCCTCCACTATTGC
>CAYPOB010000002.1:0-38068 GCA_964412405.1 uncultured Methanocellales archaeon
GCGATGAAAAAAGGGGTCGAATTGATCAAGAAGCAAATGCTACCTTGATATGAACAGCCTTCCTCAAGCACAATGCTTTAAATCTTAACACCCATTATGAAGGGATGCCCATGTTCCTAGAATGTATCGAATGTAAAATTCAATATCCAGATTCGGAAATCATTTACATATGCCCAGAGTGCAGCGGGCTTCTTGATGTCATTTATGATTATTCGAAGATCGATTTTCGCCCGTCAGCACAACTCCCCTCCGTTTGGAAGTATAAGCCACTTTTACCGATTAAAGGGAGCCCGATATCCATATGTGAGGGGGGAACTCCCCTCTACAAATGCGACCGGTTAGCGAGGCAAATCGGCATCCGCGAGTTATACGTCAAACATGAAGGACTAAATCCCACAGGCTCGTTCAAGGACAGGGGGATGACCGTTGGCGTGTCAAAAGCACTTGAACTGGGGATGAAGACCGTAGCATGTGCATCCACAGGCAACACCTCTGCATCTCTTGCGATATATGCTGCAAAGGCTGGAATATCTGCTGTGGTGCTGCTGCCAGCCGGCAAGGTGGCAATGGGAAAGGTTGCGCAGGCGTTGATGCACGGTGCCAAGGTCATCAGTATCAAGGGCAACTTTGACGATGCATTCCAGCTGGTGCAGGAGCTGTGCGACCAAAGGGGATTTTACCTCCTCAACTCGGTCAACCCGTTCAGGCTTGAGGGGCAGAAGACCCTTGGATTTGAAATCGTAGATCAATTGGACTGGAAGTCGCCAGATAGAGTTATCGTGCCCGTCGGAAATGCGGGCAACATCTCCGCCATCTACAAGGGCTTTGTCGAGTTTCAGAAGTTCGACATCATAGACGAAATCCCGAAGATGACAGGGATACAGGCTGAAGGGGCACCTCCAATTGTCGAGGCATTTAAAAAGGGTGTAAAGGAGATCGTTCCCGAACCAAATCCCGAAACCATCGCTACCGCCATTAGGATAGGGGACCCAGTGAACGCACCGAAAGCGCTGCGCGCCATTCGCGATTCAGGCGGAATTGCAGAGGTCGTATCCGATGAAGAGATAATAAGGGCGCAGAAGGATCTTGCCAAGTTGGAGGGCATAGGCGTTGAGCCAGCGAGTGCATCATCTGTCGCAGGGTTGAGAAAATTGGTCGAACAAGGTGTTATTGATGGCGATGAGCACATCGTCTGCGTCACCACAGGACATCTGCTGAAGGACCCCGAGGAAGTTATGAGGGTTTGCGATAAGCCCATCGAGGTTGAGGCGGATATGGGGCAGATATATGCTGTGCTTTTTGGTGTGCGGAGAGATATTACAACATCCTGAACCGATTGATTTGATCTCGCAGGGTTAGTGCAGCCACCCTAACCTTTTCATCAAAATTACGATCCTTGCCAGCATAGATGATACCTCTGGAAGAGGTGATGATGGCATTTTCACCATGCGAATTGGTGCCAAATCGAACCGCCTCCTCTAAGTTGCCGCCCTGTGCGCCTATGCCAGGAATCAACATCGGCATGTTCTCGCCTATAATCGTTCGTATCTTCTTTATTTCTTCTGGACAGGTGGCTCCGACTATCAATCCGCAGTTTTCGTGCACATTCCACTTTACCACCTGCTCAGCCACGATTTGATACAGCGGCTTTGTGCCGATATTTTGAAACTCGGATGCACTGGGGTTGGAAGTTCTGCATAACACGAATACTCCCCTGTCCTCATAATTCAGGAAGGGCTTGACGGAATCGACTCCCATATATGGATTTACCGTTACGGCGTCGAAACCGAACACATCGAACACCGCTCTTGCGTATGCTCTGGCGGTGTTGCCGATGTCCCCCCTTTTTGCATCGGCGATGATTGGGATAGTGGTTGGAATATATTCTATCGTCTTCATAAGGGATTTCATCCCCTCTGGACCTGCAGCTTCATAAAACGCCAGATTTGGTTTGTATGCGATTACCAAATCCTTCGTCGCATCGATGACTCGTTTGTTGAAATCGAAGATGGGGTCATTTTCCTTGCGCAAAGGCGAAGGGATTTCATCGATGTCGGTATCCAGGCCGACGCAGAGGAGGCTGTTGTTCTTTTTTGACGCATTGCTAAGTTTATTGTTGAACTTCATCTTCGCCCTCCTCTTCCTCTCCCCTCTTATTCCTTCTCAATATGCGCTTATCCGTTATATGCGCCCATCTCGAACTTCCCGTCCCACACAGTGGCAGCCGCGCATATGGGATGCTCAAAGTCCAGACCATACATGGACCTGGCGAGTTCGCCTGCCGTTGTCCCATTCATTCGCAATGGCTCAAAATCGGTCCGCTCATACGTGGCGATAAACTGCACATCATCTTTTTTGAGCCCGAACTCCTTGACCATCAATCCATCCGATTTTATTATGCCGAGGTACCCCTTATCAGCAGAGACATCGACGACGCCTGCGATTCTCGGCGTATTGTATGAGTCCTTTTCATAATCCATCGTGAGCAGTCCCAATGCTAAAGCATCTCTCGGCGGATATCCCAACTGGATCTTTTCGGCTATGGGATCTGTATGTGAGCCATTAGAGGCAACTGCAACATCTCCGACGATCTTGATGCAGTTATATGAGATATAGGGATTTTGGAGAAGGTCTGCTACATCCTTTGGGACGATGAGCGCCACATCGTCTTTTATCTCGGCGATTCGATTTGGAAAGGAGCGGGAAGATACCCTATACCCTGCGAAAGGAATTTCACCCGAGCACCCTATTGCGACAATTCTGCCTACATACATGATATCACCATTAGTTGAGATGTAAATTATTTAAACCCGTTCATGTGAATCGTATCCACCTTGATTCCAAGGATGTTCTTCTTGCCAGCATAAACATCTCGTGCGATCTCGGCACAGCCTATTGCAGCCCCCCATCTATCAAGGTGGATGGTTTTCATATTTAAGATATCCTCTATTTTAATTCTGATTTCGCCTGGACCGCTCAAAAAAACGGCCTCCAGCATTTCACGCTCTTCGACCATGATGCGCATCCCAGCTATTTCCATTGCGGTAAACAGGGCGAGCCTATCCAGAGCCAATTGGGCATCATCACTTTTTGTATTTATCAGTTCCTTTTGGTCCCTAAAGGATGTGTGTTTCAATATACCCCCTCTTGAAAAAGCCTCGTTTGCACTCATTTTGCCGGCATCAATGTCCCGAATGGCTTCAAGGTCCAATGGACCATGGAGTATCCCAGGTGCAAAAATACATGCATCTATGGCACCGATAATTTTTCCATTTACCACTCCGACTGTAACGGTATTCGAGCTTACATCTGAGACGATGAAGGTATCATATCTGCGTAAAAGGGCGTGGTATGCGATTCCAACTTTTTCCGGGCTGGCTCCATGTGAAAACATCTTCATCCGCGGGTCTATATCACTCTTGGAGTGTATTCCAGGTATTACAATCGTAGGTATGTTAGATGCCCCGATAACATCGAATACATGAGTGCCGCCCCCAATATCTCTCCCAGCTCCTCCAAACCCTCTGACACCACGGTTGGTTACGCATCTAATATCGGTGATCTTTGATATGCCATCTCCCATTGAATATCCTATCGCCATCAAATCGATATCGCTTGCCTTGATACGCAAGCCGTCAAGGATGGCCTTAAGCAGTATATCATCTGCCATCTCTCTGGCACTTTCCCGCGATAATTCAAAACCATGACCGCCATCCGTTCCGAATCGAATTGATGTGGTACCGTGGTCGATTCCAACAAACATATTATCACATGAATATTCGTGTAGGGGATAATCTAATTTATGCACAAGTTTCAAATATAATGATTAACAATTAACAAATGTGATAAAATGATAGTCGGCGAAATTATGCACAAGCCAACCTTTGTAGATTCCAGATCTATAATCACGGATGCCGCTAAAATTATGTGTGAGAAAAACATAGCCTCCGTCATAGTCGGCTCTGCTACCAGTCCAGATGGCATATTGACGGAGCGGGATGTACTAAAAAAAGTAGTAGCTGAGGGGATAGATCCAAGGAGGACTCTGGTCAAAGATGTGATGCATCCTAAGGTCGTAACAATTAACGAAAACGCCTCTGTCCAGGATGCGGCAAAATTGTTGATGACCCATTACATACGACATCTTCCGGTCTCCGACAAATTCGATAAGGTCATAGGTATGGTGAGTGCACGCACCGTCATGGATGCCTTGGGACGTTTCTATGTAAGTGATCGGCGCCGAAGTAGCTCTCGACCACCGAGCTTTTAAATGATTCATACGGCTACAATCACCTGTTTATTTTGAAATTGGTATCCTCACACATAGAATACAGTATATTTTAAATACAAGTGGTCCTAACGAATATATCCCTAGCGCGGCAATATCATGAGATGTAATAACATAGTTTGGAGGCAAAAACTGGCAGACACGGTAGATAGGATAGAAATAGGACATGCGACTGATACTGGCTGCTGGATTGACGGCCATGGTGCGGAAAGTACTTGTATTCGGTGTAGAGCCCGTGGATGCTATGATGATGGGTCTCGTAGTTGGCATTGATTGTAGTGTTAACTGTAACAATAGTGGTGTTCACAAAATATGGACCAATAACGAAATCAATTCACTAAAAGCGGGGGTTGCCAAGTCAGGTCAAATCCGAGATTTAACCTGCCTCAATTCGCAGGCGAATCTCAGTGACTAAAGGCGCAGCGTTCAGGGCGCTGTCTCGCAGGAGTTCGTGAGTTCAAATCTCACCCCCCGCATACAACCCCCAGTAAGATGCCTTCAGATATCTTCGACGCCCCGGTGGCTTAGTGGTATAGCGCGTCCTTGGTACAACATAACCCCCTATCCGACCAAAAAGGGTACAAACAAACAGGACGAGGTCGCGAGTTCAAATCTCGCCCGGGGCTTTTATGACCTGTCGAGTATAGCGAGACAGGTCGTTCTGATGATCAACCTTTTCACTGTTTCACAGTGAGAGGGTCTCTACGGAGTAGAGACTCCTGTCTGCAGGTTGGTTGCAAATCTCGCCCGGGGCTTTTATTTATGCAAGTAGTAATATTGCAGTCACCGCTAAAGATGTTATTATGATCATGCTGCTTCCGATGATAACGTGTTTTGTAAACTCCCTGTTGCCAGATACTCCAGCCAGTCCAATTTTGGTCATAACACTCGAGATATTGGAGATAATTATACCCAGCGCCGCCGTCACGTGATCGATCTTCCCTGCTTGATAGAGAACGATTGCGCTTGTCGTCGCGCTCGCGCTGCTGACCATTCCGCTGATGAGTTTGGAAACATAGAAACCAATATCGCCAAATTGCGCGTGCGCCAGAGCGGAGATGACGATAATGCACAGGAATGCAAAGCCAAATGTCAGTGCCTGTGTTATGCTGAACGGCGATTTGATTTCTACTTCTACTCGATGGGCGTTTGTACCCATCAAATGCACATAGACCAAGCCCACGAGCATCATGGTGAGCAAGGGAAATAACGTCGTTATCGCCAATTGCCATGAAAATATCGCGCAGATGAATAAATTGCGCATACTCATTGCAACATTCGATAGAAGTACGGCTGCAGTGGCAAAGAATATCAGGTTTGGATTACCTCGCACGCGCGATGCCAGCTCACATACAACCGCCGTGCTGTTTGCCAGGCCGCCAAAAAAGCCCGTATATGTGATCCCGCGGCTGCCCATATCCGCTTCATTATGATGTAGTTGATGAAGCCAAAAGCTGAAATCAACATGATCATCAACCAGATGGTTCTGGGGTTTATCATGTGCCATGGGTCGATGTACACGTTTGGCAAAACAGGAAAAATTACGAACGCAAGGATGCCAAACTTGACAGCTCCTTTTATCTCTTGGTCGGTCAGACCTTTCGCGAACCCATGGAGTTCGTGCTTAACAGATAGGATGGCTGTGACGATTATCGTGATGGCAATCGCAAATGCATAAAACTTCATCCCTATCAGGATGCCGACGCCATATGCCAGCATGAGAGAAACCATAGTCGTCAGATTTATATCCTTATTATTGGACAAGTTCCAGATGGATATGAACGCCGACAATATCACGACGAAGACCGCACCAACTACGACCAGCTGATGACTTATAAAACTGAAAATAGTTCCACATAGAGCTATCAGTGCGAACGTCCTGATACCCGCTTCCTTGTGTGCCCACTCGCGCTCAATGCCTATGAACATGCCAAGGGCCATGCTCAAACCAATTTTGAACAGGGATTCATATATCTCCGGGGAGTGCATCATAATATATCGCTCCATCATCTACAAAATCAAAGATTTGAGTATCCCCCTACAGCTATGTCTTAGGTGTATATATCTCCAAACTTGAATGGGGCAGAGCGAATTTGAATCGCCGTCCACGGCTCCCAAAGCCGCGAGGATGGACCAGGCTACCCTACTGCCCCCCCATATGAATAGCAAGTGATTGGATAAAAAAGTTTCCAAGTAATTAAATAGAAACCTTTATATTACTAACATGGGAGAAAATAATAATGGGGGAATTCGATGGCATATACTGACAAGATTTTGTGGGTTGACTTGGCAAAAGGGTTACATACACAGGCTCGGAGAGATGCACGATAAATACTATTTGAGATTGGAGGTTAGGACAAACAAGGCAAGCCCACAGAAGAAAAACTGGGAGGAGTAGGGCTAGCGTAATCAAGGGCTGTGAAAGTGTATGTAAAATTCTATGCGATATTTCGAGACATAGTCTGACAAAGGGAAATACAAAGGGGGTTTGATGGCACCGTATGCGATCTCTTGGACCGTCTTTGCAAAGAATATGGTGAGGAATTCAAAAACGCTATATTCGATGAGAGCAAGCTCAGAAATTATATAAAAATACTCGTGAATGGTCGTGATATCGAATTTTTGGATGGGATCAAGACAAAATTAAGTGATGAAGATGTGGTAGTTATATTTCCGCCAGTGGGCGGGGGATGATGGCCTCCTTCATACCAAGACGCCATGCTCATCGATCTCGCCTTTTTTGATTCTGGTGGATGATATTGGTTTTCCATCCTGAGCCAGCACGAAATCTATCTTGACGATCTCGATGGGTTGAAGCCCTTTCTTATCTCTGATTCGATTGATTTCCATGGCAACAGGATAGGTATCTGGGGATATTACAATATAGTCGAAATGTTCCTCGATCGTCGGACCATGGGGATCGCATAATTTTTGTATATTCGGAATGATGTCAAATTCTCGATGGATGTACTGCTCGAGCGCTTCCCTCCTCCACCCATATGAGGACACCTCGTGATACCGGTGATCCGCCATGGCATCAGAGGTCAGTCCGATATACACCTCGCCGAGTTCATATGCTTTTTTAAGTATGGCTCTGTGCCCATCATGTAGCGGTTCAAATGTCCCTCCAACTGCCACTCTCTTTTTCTCCATAATATCACGTTCGAATGGGGATCCCGCGTTCTCTAAGATATTTCTTTACATCGCCAATTGTATATTCGCCGAAGTGAAATATGCTCGCGGCCAGACATGCGTCTGCTTTACCTTGGGTAAATGCTTCATATATGTGTCCGATGTTTCCTGCACCGCCAGATGCGATAACGGGAATGTTGACCGCCTCTGCTACTGCTCTGGTGACCGGTATGTCATAACCATGCTTGGTACCATCACGGTCCATGCTCGTGAGCAATAGCTCTCCAGAACCAAGCGACTCCACCTCCTGAGCCCAGCGGATCGCATCCAGGTCGGTCGATTTTCGCCCGCCGTAAATGACCACTTCGTACCAGACTTCGCTCCCGTCCTCCAACCGGACCATCGTTTTATCATCTGCGAAATCATAATTGCGCCTGCAATCAATGGCGGTGACGATGCATTGAGACCCAAACACGTCCGATGCCTCACTGATAAATGCTGGATTTTGTACAGCAGACGTGTTAATCGAGACTTTATCTGCTCCAGCCTTGAGGATGGTCCTGATGTCATCTATGGAATTGATGCCCCCTCCCACGGTTAAGGGGATGAATACCGCATCTGCGGTGCGCTCGATCACATCGATCATCGTCCTTCGGCCTTCGTGTGATGCCGTTATGTCCAGAAAGACGAGTTCGTCAGCTCCCTGTTCGTCATATCGCCCGGCAAGCTCGACTGGATCGCCTGCGTCCCGCAAATTTACAAATTCGACGCCCTTAACGACCATGCCCCCTTCGTCAAGGGTCACGTCAAGGCATGGAATGATCCTCTTTGTCAGCATAAAAACTCCCACACCGACACTGAATTCTTAATAAATAAAGTCTCCCTTCTTCATCGATATTCACAACTACTATTTTAAGTCATTATATCTAAGGAGTTATATGTCAACATAATTTTCCAGAGGCATTATGTATACTAAAAAGTTCGACGTACTTAATATCACAAGGAACTCGAGGACGAAGAGTACCAGTCTGACAGCCACAGAGGACACCGTCACTCTGTTTATCAACGACGTCAAGCTCGCGTCGATAATGGCCACGCCAGATATGTTGCGTGAACTGGCGGTAGGTTATCTCGTCTGCGAGGGGGTCGTCGGTGACCCCGGTGATATCATCGATGTACATTTGGGCGAAAATTTGAACGTTTATGCAAGTATAAAGGCGAACGATCGTCTGGAGATCTGGCATGAGCTGCGTTCCAGTGGATGTATTGGCGTCGGCTGGGAGAGAGACGACGATGTTCACGTCACATCGGATGCTAAGTTCACCGTGAATTCTATCATGGACAGTCTGATAAATCTGAATTCAGATATCTATGATAAGACCAGGGGCGTGCATAGCGCGAGTTTGATAGACCAGAGTGGCAACCTGGTTGCGAAGGCAATAGATGTCGGAAGGCACAACGCCGTCGACAAGGTGGTCGGGGGCGCTATTTTGAATGATATTGATATACACAATGTGTTTCTGCTGTCCACCGGTCGCCAACCCGCTGGAATGGTTTTAAAGGCGGCCAGGGTTGGCATCCCCGTGGTCGTCTCAAAAACGGCTCCGATATCATCTGGTATAGGGGCAGCGCGAAGAGTTGGCATCACGTTGGTTTGCTTTGCACGTGAAGACGGACTATCGGTTTATTCACATTCAAAGAGGGTGGTGTAAGATATGAAATCAGCAATCATTCTGGCGGGCGGGCGCAGCTCACGATTTGGCGAAACGGATAAATCACTGCTTAGGATTGGCAACAAAACGATGCTCGAATGCATAATTGACAATCTATCAGGGATCGTCGATGAAATTATCATAGTAGTTAGCGAGGTGGAGCAGGGGGAGAGAATCATATCTACCCTCGGCAGGGCAAGTATAGCATACGACTCCATTGTGGGCTTTGGGCCCATAGCAGGCATTTTAGCTGGAATGAAGGGCGCAAAATCAGAATATGTGGCTACCGTTGCCTGCGATATGCCGTTTGTAAATCCTGATGTTGTCGGGCTACTGTTCTCCCTGGCAGAGGGGTATGATGCAGCGGTACCAAGATGGTCAGATGGCAAGTTTGAGCCGTTGCATGCAGTCTACAGGCGAGAGAACATGATATTGATAATGCGAGAGGCGGTTCAAAGAGGTGAGAACGCCATCATGGCGCCATTGCGTGCGCTCAATGTCAGGTATGTGCCCATAGAGGAGGATATTCAAAAAATAGATGCCGAGCTGAAGACGTTTGTCAATGTGAATACTCCGGAGGATCTGAAGACCTCAAAAATCGCTCTAATCTTCTCATAGTATTCATCTAAACAATGTATGCCTGTATGACATTCCAAGTTTCTCGGCCGCTCTGTGGATCGAGTGCTCTTCGTCTATCGTCTGCAACAGCTTGGCGCGTCCCTCTCCCAGAAGTGGTGTACCATCCTTTTCCAGCCATATCTTCGCCTTCAATTTCATAAATCTTTTCATCTCTTGAGCATGATCTTCAATTCGCTTGCATCGGCAGTGCCCTTCAGTGAGGATAATATGCCATTGATAACATTTGCGATGAGCTCCCTGGTGAAGTGACCGAGCGGAATTTCCTTCCCATCCGCCTCAAGTATCACGTTGAGTTGCGAAAAAGATGGACAATCCGTGAGATTCTTCTCGCCATCATAAATGAGCTCTGCCAGCTTTGCGCGTTCCAAACCACACTTTCCACAGTTGAGCTCCGGCAGTTGCTTGTGAATCTTTTCTGCATCGATCGTTCGCTTCATATACTGCAGGATATCTTCCAAGTCGCCGTCATATCTGAAAACCGTATTTGGTCCTTCCTCGATATCGCCGACCGCAATTTTTGGTATATTCTCGTCCTTATATCCCTCGACGAGGATCAAATCTGGATTTAGATTCTTCTGGAGGATTTCGGTTATCCTTTCGAGCTCCATCTCGGCTTTAACTATAAACGCTGTTTCAGCAGGTGAACTGGCGACTACAGCACTCGCTCCAGCATTTGCATGCAACCATGTATCCTTGTTTTCCGTATCCACGGTGAAATCTTCGTGCGGAATGTGTTTTATCGTGACTATGTCGTACCCTTCAGAAGTCAGCCTTCGTATCAACTCCGTTATCAGGGCAGTTTTTCCCGTTTTTGAATAGCCATATACGCCGAGAATCATCACGATCACCTTTTACAATAATATCACATCGACTTCCTCGCCCTTCTCAACGAGGTCCACGTCAGCAGGGATATCTACATATCCATCGGCATCTGCCATGCTGGTTATCGTGCCGGATTCCTTGAAGACGGGATGTGCGATATTCCCCTCTAACCTCACGGTCAAGAATTGGCTTCGCCCCAACGATGAGACTATGCGCTTTGCCATCTTCGCCAGCATGACGATGTTTATCTTCTTGGGCAGGCGCGCGAGTGATCTAACAGCAGGCAGCAGAAATCGATAACCATTGCTCATACAGGCAGCAGGATATCCTGGCATTCCAAATACCGCTTTATTTTCGATTACGCCAAATAGGCTTGGCTTGCCTGGTTTAATCTGGACGCCGTGAAATAGCACATCGCCCATCTCACGAATGATGTCGCATAATATATCGCGCTCTCCCACTGAGCTTCCGCCAGAAAAAACGACCAAATCATGTCGTCTTACTGCGCGCTCCATCGCGGATTTGATGTCTTCATATATATCGGGGATTATTTCGAACATGACTGGAATGCCACCGTTTTCGTTTACAATCGCCGAGAGCGTGTATGAATTGATGTCATATACCTGCCCCTCTTTTAAATCATCATCGAGATTCGCAATTTCATCTCCTGTGGGGATTATTGCCACCTCTGGCTTCTCATAAACGTGGACTTTTTGCATCCCAAGCGCTGATAACACGCCCATCCTGCTCGGATTCAGCAATTCTCCAGCACTCAGAACCGCACTGCCTGTGGAAATATCCTCTCCCTGTCTGGAAGTGTTCGCCCAAGGATGAAGCGGTTTGAATATTTTTATCTCTGCACCATCTTCCTCGGTATTCTCTACCATTACCACCGCATCGGCACCTTGCGGCATTTTGCAACCTGTTGCGATTTGAATGCATTCGCCGGACCTTGCCGTCTTTTCGCTGACCTCTCCCGCCTCTATCGCATCGACCAATTTCAACTTCTTTGGACTGAATTGTCCTGCACCATATGTATCCTCTGCTATAACAGCATAGCCATCCATGGCAGCACGGTCAAACGGCGGTACATCCATGCTGGCGATTATATCCTCTGATAGCACACGCCCAGTGGCGCCGTCGATGGTAATCTCTTCCGTCCGCTCGATGGGGCCGATCGTACCTCTCACGATATCAAGCGCCGCCCCCAATGGAATCAAGGATTTAAAAGGCCGCATGCTCATCTATTCGCCTCCCAGACCATATGCCCTATCTCCGGTATGATTAATTTTTTCATGCCCAGGGTGACGGCATTTTTCGATCCAGGCATGCATATCATGACTTTGCCCTTTGCGGTACCAGCCAGCGCACGGCTCATCATCGCCGCGCTTTTTATCTCTCCATAGCTGAAAAATCGAAAAATCTCACCAAAGCCATCCAGCTTTTTATCAAGTAATCCTGAGAGTGCCTCGATGGTAACGTCGCGCTTACCTATCCCAGTACCGCCGCTTGTGATTATCGCCTGCACATCGGGATTGTCGATCAACATGGACATAACCTCTCTGATTTTTTCAAACTCATCTTTTAGAATGGCATATTCAACCACGATGTGGCCATGTTCTTGCAATAGGTCTTTTATCAGCTTCCCGGATTCGTCGGTTTCTTCGGTCCTCGTATCGCTGATGGTCAATATCGCACACCGCACATTTTTCAGCGCATGACATTTGTGGCCGTTGACGCTCATTTATCCTTTCACCTTCTCCAAGATTTCTATATTTGTCAGTCTAGTCGAAGGGTACTGTCCGTCCTCATCCTTTTCCAGATATTTAACCATGTCCCAGATAGTCAGCAATGCGATGGTAACGCCCGTGATGGCCTCCATTTCGACGCCCGTTTTGTAATCTGCCCGGACCTGACAGTAGCAGACGATTCTGTCCTCTCCAATCTCGTAGTCAAAACTCACGCTCGTTAATGGAATTGGATGGCAGAGTGGAATTATCTCCGAAGCCCTCTTGACGGCCATGATACCGCCTACTTCTGCTGTCGCAAGAACATCCCCCTTCTCAATTTTGCCCTTTTGTATGAGGTTGACCGTATCTCTCTTGAGCAGTATTTCCCCTCTTGCCTTTGCGCTCCTTTTTACAATATCCTTGGCACCTATGTCAATCATTCTCGTTCGCAAGAACATCACCCCCTACCCAGTATTCGCCATCGGTCGTGAACTCCTTCTTCCAGATCGGCACGACCTTTTTCAACTCGTCTATGAGGAACTCACACGCCGCAAACGCGTCCTTGCGATGCTCTGCGCTGACCGCGATGAGCACGATATTGTCCGAAATGTCAAGGGTGCCAATTCGGTGTATCATCGTTACATCCTTGGTATCGAAGCGCCGCATTGTAGTGTTTTTTAGTTCATTCATCTTCTCCAGTGCTACCTCTTTATATGTCTCAAAGTAGAGTTTCTCAACGGTTTTCCCTTTTGAACGCCCCCTCACCCTGCCGAGAAAAAGGACAATTGCGCCAACATCCTCATCTTTCATCTTCGACATAACATCTTCAATTTTGAAATCGCCCTCTATAATATCGATCATGGTCTCACACCCAGAACGGCTCCCTCAGTAAGATTGCTTTTTTAAAAATCTCGGTCAACTCCTCATCCGATGCGCCATCCCCAATCGGCCCAATTATATCCACCAAATTATCAGTCTCCAGCAGGCACGGTTTCAGTCTTCCGTCGGGAGTTACCCGCATCCGTGTGCAATTTTTACAGAATGTAGTGTTATGCATCGGTCTGACGATTTCCACTTCGCTGATGCCGCCGCAATTCTCGATGAAATATTTGCGTCGGTGGTGTAACTCGCGCTCTTGAACTCGAACCGCCCTTCTCCAGATATCGGCCTCGATGAGTGTGAAATCCTGGTGATATCTCTTGTAGATATCATTACTTACGTCGCTTGCTTCAAGCTCTATCAACTGTAAAATTATATTATCATTCTTGGCGATAAAGTTAATCATGCCTTCGATATCGGAATCGTTGATGTCCTTCATTATGACCATGTTCAGCTTAATGGGCATTAAATCATTAGCTACAGCTGCTTCAATCCCCGTAATTGCTTGCGGTAGAGCATCCGTCTTGGTGATCATCTTATATTTCTGCGGGTCCAATGTATCAAGACTAATGTTGACCCTTTTTAGCCCAGCATCTTTGAGCTCTGGACAATATTGGTCCAGCAACGTGCCATTGGTGGTCAGCGATATGTCGTGTATGTGATTCGATGCACGCTGAATGATATCATAGATATCCTCTCTAAGAAGCGGCTCCCCGCCGCTCAGCTTTAGCTTTGTCATTCCAAGCTTTGTGCCGATTTCTATGATTTTCTCGATTTCAGATGGAGACATCTCCTCCTCTGTGGCATCCTGTCCTTCTTTGTGGCAGTAAAAGCACTTCAGGTTGCATCGCTGTGTGACTGATATGCGCAGACTGTCGATATTCCTGCCAAATTTATCCTGCATACTGTTGAATATGTTATCTTAAGCATATAACGATTAAACCTTTTCATCTTGGTCGGTCAACGCGAACAGCGGATTGCGCATATGACAACATTACATATCCTCTGGGGTGGGGTGTTTTCTGGAGGTAATCCTCACTATCAATAGACTGATCTCATAAAAGAACACCATTGGAATCCCAATCATCAGTTGAGTTATCACCTCTGGCGGAGTTATGAAGGCCGAAATGATAAAAATGAGAACGATTGCATGTTTTCGATGTCGAACCAGTGTTGAATGATCTACAATGCCTGCACGAACCAGCAAGGATAGTGCCAGTGGCATTTGAAACGCCAGGCCGAATATGATGACCATTATTGCCGCAAAGGAAATGAACTCGCGTATTGAATACGTTGCTATGGCACCAGCCCCGATAGCCTGGAAATATAAAAACTGCAGCAATACGGGCAGCATGATAAAATATGCATATGCCGCACCGACTAAAAACAAACAGATGGAGGATGTCGCCACAAGTATCCAGGAATATCTTCCCATGCCGAATAATCTCACCGAGGCTATCCTTCCTTTTAGCGCTTTATTCACATAATATAAGATCAGCGGCAGCACTGCAAGCATGCCAAATATGACGGATAACTGCAACTGTAGTATCATCACCTCGAGAGGGTGAAGGAATATCAGCTTTGCCTCTCCTGGAAGAAGATCAATCCTAATTCGATGAAGTATGCCAGCCATAAAAGGGAATATTCCGAACGTACCAATGGCTATGGTAATTCCTATATATGCTAATTTTTTTCGTAATTCTACCAGAACTACGTTAAAGTCATTTAAGGACATTTATCTCTTACTTATTTCTTAATGGAGCGCATTACCTATTAGAACTATCGGAGAGTTGTAATTATGTGCTTTGTAGTGATTAGTAATTAAGTTTAAGGGGTGGTAAGAACTTATTTGGGGTTGAGATATGCGATGAACAAGACCAGCAACACGAGATACAGCACGCCCCCAGCTGATAAAGACCAGCCACTGATGGAACACATAGCTGAATTACGATATAGGTTGCTCGTAATCCTGGCAGGGGTGTCCATCGTAACTGCAATCGTATTTCCATTTTCCCCTGTGCTGCTTGATATGATATGGGGCCATCTGGTCCCACCAGGCGTTGAGATGGTGGTCTACGGGCCATGGGAAATTATCACGGCGAGGTTTACGCTCTCCCTCGTCTTCGCCCTCATATTTGGCGTACCGCTGATCATTTATGAACTACTGATATTCGCGAATCCTGGCTTGTTTCCAGGCGAGAGGCGTTTTTTCCTGATAGTCGTACCGTTTTCGCTTATTTTGTTCATAATTGGAGGGCTGCTGGCCTACTTCATAGTACTGCCACTTTTATTCAAATACTTGATAGTTTTCGCCGGCGATGTCGCAGTCGCACAACTATCGATCAGTAGAACGTTCTCGGTTGTGACGACGACGTTTGTTGGATTTGGATTGGCATTCCAGACGCCTTTATTGGTAACTATCGCTGTGAAAATGGGACTGGTAAAATACAAAGAGCTGAAGGAGAAGCGCTTATGGATATATGGCGTGCTTTTGGTCTTTGCAGCGTTCATATCACCAGATCCAACTGCCATCTCACAATTAATAGTGGCATCTATGTTGGTAGTGCTATTTGAGGTCAGTTTATTGATAGCGAAATTCCTATAAAGGACGAATGTGAACAAAAAGATGATTTTGATTAACGGATTATCAAAGGTCTTCGACGGCAACGTTGCCTTAAAGGATATCGATCTCGAAGTGAAAAAAGGTGAGTTTATAGCGCTCTTCGGTCCCAACGGTGCTGGCAAGACGACGCTCATCAAAATCATATCGACGCTGATCAGCCCAACGTCAGGCTCCATCATGATAGATGGCTATGATATAAAAGAGGCACCCATTGAAGTGCGCAAAAGGATCGGCGTCATTTCGCACGAGACATATCTGTACGATGATTTGACAGCATGCGAAAATCTCCAGTTTTACGGTAGGATGTACCAGGTAGATGACTTGGATGAGCGCATATCCAAGGTGATATCAGATGTCAACCTGTCAAGGAGGTTGGATGATATAGTCCGAACATTTTCCAGAGGGATGAAGCAACGCCTTTCTATCGCAAGGGCAATTCTGCATGATCCTCCTATATTACTCCTTGACGAGCCTTACACTGGATTGGACCCGCATGCCGCCGCGACCTTTGACGGAATCTTGGAACAGTTGAACCTTCTAGATAAGACCGTGATGATGACCACACATATGATAGACCAGGGGCTGGAGATGGGTGACAGGGTGGCGATATTGAACATGGGAGAGATAACCTGTGATATGCCAAAGAACCAAATTCGTGATGAAGCGCACTTCAAATCCATTTACGAGCAGTGTGTAGGGGTGGAATTATGAGACATTGTCTGAACATAGCCTGGAAGGACCTCAAAACCGAGTTCAGAACGAAACAGATGCTGAACTCGATGCTGCTCTTCGCATTTCTGGTGGTCTTAATATTCAGCTTTGCATTTGGTCCATTTCCCGAGAACGTCGATCAGCTGGCACCTGCCATTCTATGGGTTGCGTTCACCTTCGCCGGAATGCTCGGACTATCACGGTCTTTCGCGTCTGAAAAAGAGAACGGATGCCTTGATGGACTGAAGCTCTGCCCGGTGGATAGAAGCGATATCTATGTGGGGAAGGCGATATCAAATATAATACTGATGTTCATAATGGTGATGGTTACTGTGCCAGTATTCATGGTGCTCTTCGATTACAGCATTCCCGATCCGTTAGGGTTGTCATTCGTCATCGTGCTTGGAACATTGGGATTCGTGTTTGTGGGGACATTGCTCTCAGCGCTGACCGTAAATGTGCGGGCGAGGGAATTACTCCTTCCAGTCATTCTTTTCCCGGTCATATTGCCTGTAATCATCTCCGCCGTCCTTGCCACTGGTAAGGTACTTGGCGGCATAAATGACATATGGGCGGAAGTGCGGATACTGGGCACCTATAGTGCCATATTTTTTATAGTATCGCTGCTCATATTCGAATATATCATCGAGGACTGATAAAATACTCAAAAAGATTCTCCCCTGGGTAACCCTTGTGACGATGGTTGCTGCAATATATGTGGTATTTTCTCCTGTTTCTGCCATATACGGACCTGATGGTATGCCCCTTGGTGATACTTTCAGGATATTCTACTTCCATGTGCCATTGGCATGGGTTGCCTATCTAGCCTTCTTCATCGTATTCGTTTCAAGCATTCTGTATCTAAAAACAAGAGCTTTAAAATGGGATGCCTTTGCATCATCATCGGCAGAGATCGGAGTTATATTTTGCGGACTGGTCCTGATAACGGGCATGATCTGGGCGAAATATGTATGGGGGGTCTGGTGGGTATGGGTCCCCCAACTGACAACCGCTCTGATCCTGTGGCTGTCATATGCAGCATATTTGATGGTTCGGTCCGCCGTCCCTGAGTCGGAGAGAAAAGCACGACTTGCAGCAGTATTCGGTATCGTCGCCTTCATAGGGGTGCCACTCAGCCACTTCTCGGTGAAAATCTGGGCACACCCCATCCATCCACCCGTGGTTAGAGCTGGTGAGATTTATGGATATCCTGTGTATGTGTTGTTGCTCAACATACTGGCGTTCACGTTGCTCTATATATATCTGTTTTCAAATAGGGTGGACATCGAGAGAATGAGTGAAGAAGCTCAGCAGGCATAAAAGTGTCTTCATATCTCGTGGTGATTTTTTATCTAAAACCCATCTACTCTTTACCCTTTCTACAAACGATTGACGATTTTATCTAGCGTCGTTCCTCTCTCATCAACTCATCATACCATTTCTCATGATGATGTTTTACGTACTCAAGGGATACTTTTGTCGTCAACAGCGCCCTGAGAAGTGGCCACGCTATCGGAAATATGCCGGCAGTTATTATGTGGATTATGATGAGGGGTATCAGAAGAACAGTTGCTATGCCGTGGAGCACGCTGGCCATAAAGATCACGTTGTGGGCAAATTCAATAGGTGTTATGATGCCGAGGAGCTGGACCTTGAATAACTTTATTAAACCCGTGACGATGATCACGATAAACAATGCACAGAATATGGGATACTCCAATTTTGTTATAGGAAGCCATTTGCCTATATATGGTGGTTCTCTGATGCCAATCTTTGCCAACACCTTTGCCAGAACATCTTTGATGCCCCTTGGCATATATAGCCCCTTGATCCCTATTATCGGCCCCGTTCCAAGAATGCCCATCACCGTCGCTATTTCAGCTATGGCATCCTTGAAGTCGCTCATCGATGGCAAAACCGAGTCATGACCCATTATCCCATGATGTATCACATGAAAGACTCCCACGCCAATGATGGCTGCTGCGCCAATATAGTGAAGCATTATCAGGGTGGGATCATTTAGATATCCCGCAAATATACCAGCAAGACTGGGGACGAATCCATAGACTCCGCCGGCGAAAAGTAGAATCAGTCCAGTGATTATACATAAGAACGTGCCTATCGTTATAATCCAATGCTGGATTGGAACTACCATACTATATCGCTTGATCTCTCCCTTCTCAAAATCTATCTTTGACGCCATATTTTGATCTCCCCTTTATATCTTCTTCTCCCCTCTCATCTAGGTTTTATCTATATCTACTCCAATCGATGGGCACCACCGTGACATGCTACGCATGCGACTCCAGGGAAATGGGGAACACCATGACAAGCTTCACAGGTTCGAATATATGGATGTTTTTCTGCAGGATGACATGCCGTGCATGCCAGAGCTGTGTGTCCTCTACCATGCTCCGCCATAATCTTGGCCGGCCCTACGTGACAGGTAGCACACGCCCCCGCTCTGAGTGTTGCCTCTCTGCCAACATGACACACGGCACAGTCGTCACCTACAAACACGTGAGCGTCTAGCATGTCAATATGGCAGATGGTACAATCTCTGGTATCGATTGGTATAGCTCCTCCTAGACCAAATGGCAGATAGGTTATAAAACCGATTAAAAACGCTCCTAGAACAATTGCTATGTTTGCTTTTTTTGACACGGCGCCCCTCTCCATTTCTACAATTTATATAAACATGTAGTAATGACGGATCGTCATCATAATACATATGTCAGAGCCATTGAGATCAGCTTATGTCTCCTTATCTATGCTATACGTCCTAATTGATTATATAATCTCACATATAAATCATTTTCGGTATGCTCTTACTTTACTAGCGAATCTGACTTAGACATGGATGACAATTGGATTACAACACTTCGTTCGAAGCAACGATTTTTGACTTCCTACGGAATTTCAACAGCCTCCGAAACTCCTGCCTCTGCGAACGTGGTCATCTCTTTTAATATCTTTGTGCTCGCTTCCACTATGCTTATTCCCAATGCTGCGCCCGTCCCCTCTCCCAGCCGCATATTCAAATCCAGAAGTGGCTCCAGCCCCATTCTTTCTAACATGACCCTGTGCCCCATCTCGACCGAATTGTGGGAGGCGATTATATACTGCTTTGCCAGAGGAGCGAGCTCTGTTGCAAGGAGGGCGCCAGCAGTGGAGATGAATCCATCTGTTATTACAGGTATCCTATGGGCTGCTGCACCCAAAACCACGCCAGCCAACCCGCCAATCTCAAAGCCCCCAACTTTTGCCAAGGACGTCCAATGGGTCATTTTTGTCTGGAGAGTTAATCTCCAGCGCCTTTTTAATTGCCCTTATCTTGGTCTCTAATGTAAAATCATCGATCCCCGTCCCTCTGCCAGTAACCTTCTCCACCTTTTCCCCTGTAATGGCGGCTATGATTGCGCTGCTTGGCGTAGTGTTTCCAATGCCCATGTCCCCTGTTCCCACGACGTCCATGCCCTTCCTCAATTCCTCTTCAAAGACCTCTATCTCGGCTTCAATCGACCTAACCGCTTGTTCACGGCTCATAGCAGGACCCCTGGCAATATTATTCGTTCCATAGTCCACTTTTTTATTCATTAGCTCCTGATGCTCCACATCAGCAGCCACACCCATATCGACGACCACAACTCTAGCGCCTACATGTCTGGATAGAACATTTATTCCGGCGCCGCCGCGGATGAAATTATAAACCATCTGGGGGGTCACTTCCTGGGGGAAAGCGCTCACTCCCTCCTCCACAACCCCATGGTCGCCTACCATCGTTATGATAACTTTATCGCGTATTTCGGGCACGGGATTTCCCGTAATGCCGGCCACTTTGATCGACAGGTCCTCCAGTATTCCCAGACTTTCCCTGGGTTTGGTCAATATATCCTGCCTTTCCTTGGCAAGCTTCATTGCGTTTTTATCCAGCGGTTCTATTTGATCAATTGTCTCTCTGATTTTCTGCATTCAGATTATCTCCCTTAACACTTCTACATACACTCCAACACAGTATATGCCGCTGCCCATGTGGCCAAGTCTGCCTCCACTCCTGTCTCACCTGTTCCGATGATCAGCACATCGCCTTTTTTCATTTTCATGTCCTCGCAGAGTACTCTCATACGGGACTGCATGTTTTCATCGGCGGCAATCATTGCAATCCTTGGACCACCTTCATCGAGTATGATGGTAGATGCGCCCATGGTGCCTGCTGCTATCGCCGCATCTCTCTGCTTCATCCCAGATTTGATCATGTTTGCAGTCCCCCTGATGAGGACCGCAGCGTTCGCTTTACCAATCGTTATGGGACCTGCCGCTATATGTGGCTTGTAAGAGACCTTCTTTTTGATATTCATCAGCATTTTATCTCCTCTTTTGGTCAACTGGCATCCTTTGGCAGATGCGCTGACCAGCCCCAGACCGTACAGCTTCTCGATTAGGGTGCGTGCCGTCCCCTCACCCAGGGCAAGACGTTCTGCCAGCGCCCTTCTCCCTGTTGGACCATCACCGAGAATAAAGAATGCCATGATGCCATGATATGCTGAATAGTTGGGCAATGGACCTTTTTTTGGTTTATTTATGGCATCCATCAACTCCATATCTTTTCACCTTGTTTTTCAATAATCGATAACACCTCGTCTGGATTTCTAACGACTATCGCACCATTGTTTTTCAAGTCGATATAACGCTTCTTGGCCTTTCCATCTGTGAAATCCCTTTGCTCGATTGGGTCATCCTCAATGAGCAATAGTGGTTTGCTCTTCGAGGCGATGCTTGCCGCCTCCATATTTTTCAGGTTCCCATATCCGAATGGTATGTTCGTTAATATCACTGTATCGGCTTGGTCGATTAACTCAATATTGGCTTGGTGCGCTTCCTGCGTAATCGGGGAAAACGGGGCTTCGCTGATGGCGGAGATATTCAAATATCGAGCTGCTTCGTGGTCGGCATCAAGCACATTGATCACTCCGGCAGTGACATGGTAACCATGTTCAGTGAGGCAATGCATTAGTTGCGCTCCGTACCCGCCTCCACATATCAGGTGGATGGTCATTCTTTGTGATGCTGCAGGTCTCTCGTCAGGTAGCGGAATGATGTAGAGCGAGTTCGTCACTGGATGCCGTTTCACCAGCACGTTGGCATGATATACTTTTTTAATGTTCTCGGCGGTTAGGACCACCTCCGGTGATCCAAGGGAGGTGACTTTTCCATGGTCGAGCAATGCAAGGCGGTCGCAATATCGACTGGCAAGATTAAGGTCATGAAAAACACTTATGACAATCAGCCCTTCTGTTCGGGTCAATCGTTTTATTATATCAAGTATCTCGATTTGATGATTGATATCAAGATGGGAGGTGGGCTCATCGAGCAATAGGATCCTCGGCTCCTGGGCAAGGGCTCTGGCGATTACGACTCGCTGCCTCTCCCCTCCACTTAACTCAGTGATGGGGCGCTCGGAAAGATACCATGTATTGGTCAGCTCCATGGCTTTTCTGGCGACGGACATATCCCCTTCCCCTTCAAATTCAAATCTGCCCTGATGTGGTGTGCGTCCCATGAGCACGATATCCAATGCCGTAAAGGCAAAATTAATCACGTTATCCTGAGGCACTACGGCGAGCTTTTTAGCTACATCTTTGCTTGATAGAGCATAAATATCTGTGTGATTTAAAAGAACCGTTCCCACTTTTGGCCTGAGAATTCTGCTGATACTTCTCAGCAAGGTCGATTTACCTGAGCCGTTTGGCCCTATCACGCCGATGAAATCGCCGCTATCCGCCGAAAGGTCGACACTCTCCAGGACCTTAATGCTTCCATAGTAGCAATCGATATTGTCAATTTTTAGCGACATGCATCTCACCTAGAACATCGGCCTCTTTCTGGTTCGCAGCAAGTAAACAAAGAAGGGGGCGCCAAAAAGTGCAGTTATTATGCCAACCGGCAGTTCTGTGGGGGTAATGATGGTGCGTGCCAGTGTGTCTGCCCATATCAAAAAGATGCCGCCCACCAAAGCAGATGCAGGAAGGAGAATGCGGTGGTCAGGACCCGTCAAAATTCTCACCATGTGGGGAATGATCAGCCCAACGAATCCGATTAATCCGCTGACGGATACTGCTACAGCGGTGACCAAAGAGGCGCAGATCAGCATGATTTTTTTGAGGGATTCCACCCCTATACCAAGATGCTGTGCCGGTTCTTCTCCCAATAACATCACGTTCAAATCCTTGGCAAAAAAGTATAGAATCATCATGCCTACGCAAATCAAGGGAAGTGCCATTCGAACCTGCGCCCAATCAGAAACCCATAATCCGCCCATCATCCAGAATACGATTTGGTGCAGGTGCTCACCGGAAATATACATCATAAACGATGTGATGGCGGATAAGAAGGAGCCTACAGCTATTCCTGCGAGTAATAACGTTTCTACCGGCACTTTCCCTCCGACCCTGGCGATATTGTAAACTACAAAGGCCGCGGTGGTGGCTCCGAGAAATGCCATGAGTGGAATTGTATATATTCCAAAGATATAGGCTCCCAGCACTATAGCCAGAGTTGCTCCCAGTGCTGCGCCAGATGATATTCCTATTATAAAGGGGTCTGCCATGGGATTTTTGAACAACCCCTGCATTGTCGCACCTGCGATGGCAAGGGCTGCGCCTACCAACATTCCCAAGATAATTCTGGGCAGGCGGATTTGAAAGATTATGGTCTCCTCGGCAGTAGACCAGGATGGGACGACCAGGTCGTTTATTATGGGCATTTCGCCGATGAACATATTTAAGACGATCGATGGATGTATTGGCACGGGTCCTATAGCGACAGTTAGCACGATGCTCAACGCTAAAATCAGCAATAGGCAAGCTATAATCAACTTCCACCGGAGGATTTTTTCAAGATGATTTTTATACAATCCCTACAACCTCGTACTTTAGGCTTCCATCACCATTTAAACAAAATACATCATGCAGGTACTCCCTTGCTGCATTGACCGCCCTTTTGACCTCTTCTTTCGCAGGATGTCTCAAAGGAGTTCCTGGAACTGGAGTATAATATGCGTCGAACGTATCCTATAATGGAATGCCTGAATTGATGTTAGCTATAAATCTGGCGAGTGTTCTAGATCTCATCGCAACCAGTGTAGTCTGGTATGATTTGGTCAATATACTCAGTTCGATGGTTATATCAGCCATCTTTATACAGGTTAGTGCTTATCCGCCATCAAGTTTCTCTTCGTCTCAGCCGATATGCTACAGCCAGCAGTCCGAGGATTGCGAATATCGCTCCGAATCCTGGAATTGGTGGCTCTGGCTCAACTGGTGGCACAACGGGTGGTTCAACAGGCGGCTCAACAGGTGGTTCAACTGGAGGCTCAACGGGTGGTTCAACTGGAGGCTCTACTGGTGGCTCTGGCTCAATTGGTGGAGGTGACACAGTACCATCCAACAACCTCTTTACCGTGATACTCCGCTCCACGCTATTCCCTGCAGCATCGGTCGCCACGACGGTAAACGTGTTGTACCCAATCGATAGTGAGACTTCCCTGCTGTAAGGGCCGACTGCAGGAGTTATTGGTGCTCCATTGAGTATGAGCGATTTCGGATCGGCATCTCTTACTATTCCGCGTATCATTGTCGATGTCGAAAATGTGGATGTCCCCTCTGAACTTGATATGGTTATGATTGGCGGTGTGGCACGGAGCACGTCATAAGTCTTTTCAAGCCCATATACAATTCTAGGTCCAGGACGCTCGATGATGTTTGGATTTGCTACAGCATGAATATATCCATATCTATAGGCAGAGGTCTGCTGGATGATCGTATTATTCATTAAATTAGCTTTGATGATTTTCGATCCTCCACCCATTCCAGAAGTTATTATGATCTCAGGATCGCCTATGAGGACCTTCTCTAAACTCATCACCCCCCACCCGTCAAGCTGTTCGGCGATGTTTATCCCGCCAGCTTTTTGAATTAAGTCATGGGCAAACGTTCCTGAACCCGCTACCCACAAGGGATCATGCCAAACCACATAAAGGACGCGTAATCTTTGTGCCTCAGTGTAATGTGCTGTATTGGTTGTTATGACATCGATCCTCTGCGTCATATTCGTAATCAATGCGGTGGCGTTAGCCTCTTGTTTCGTTATGTTTCCGACCAATTCTATGTTATCGAATATGTCAGGGATATTTTTTGGGTGTAATGCCACCACGGTGTGATTAAGATATATTAGCCTGTCAATCACAGTAATACAATTGCCATGAGCAGCCAGGATCAGATCTGGCACCAAATTAACAATTATTTCAACAGATGGATTAAAGAAGCCACCAACCTTTGCTATGCCTTCCGCCCCAGGTGGATAATCGCAGAAGTCTGTCACTCCAACGACTTTATCCCCAGCCCCGACCGCAAAAAGAATCTCAGTGTTGCTGGGCGCCAGAGAGACGATCCTATGCGGTTGTTTAGATATCCTCCAAGTGTTTCCAAGGTCATCTATAACTATCAATTCTACGGTGACATTCCAAGTAACTATCTGCGTTGTTCCATTTTTGTTGGAGCCAAAAACGGTGACGTTATACGTTCCATATAATGGAAATGCATGCTCAAAACTGCTTGCGTTGTTATTTTGGTCAATATCATCTAATTTCCAAGTCCATGTTGTTATCGTCTCGTTGGCAGTGACATTGAAGCTAACAGTTTCCCCCGTTGGGATTGTTATACTCGTCGAACTATCATTCGTATTGGTGTTACTCCATGATGTTATCACAGGACTTGCGCTTACTAAACCAATACTACATATGAGCAATATGCTCGCAATGAGAAATATCGTAATCTTTCGAGCCATTTTTATAGACATCCCATATCCTCCTTCTTATTTGGTTAAGCTAACTACCAAGTTGGATATGTTAACCATCTTCATGGTTAAGTTAACCATATTTATATAGCTTGTGGTTACAAATTATCCTTTTGATGCCAGCGATCGCGATCCATGGAACCACCTCTAATGCAGGAAAAACGATTATAGTGACTGCTCTCTGCAGAATATTTGCTGACAAAGGATACAGCGTGGTCCCCTTCAAGGCGCAAAACATGTCGCTGAACTCGGACGTCACCAAAGACGGTGATGAGATCGCCATGGCACAAGCATTGCAGGCACGTGCTGCTAGGATTGAGCCCACTGCTGAGATGAATCCGATATTATTGAAACCAAAAGCAGATCATATCTCCCATGTGATGGTTCAGGGCAAACCTTATACTGACATGAACGTTGGCGAATATCATGATTTTATCGAAAGACGGGGGCGTATGATAGTCAAAACCTCTCTTGAACATCTGTTATCGGAATATGATTTAGTCATCATGGAGGGGGCGGGCAGTCCTGCGGAAATCAATATCATGCATCGGGATATCGTGAACATATATCCTGCTAGATTGGCTGGGGCAAAATGCATACTTGTTCATAATATCGAGCATGGAGGATTACTTGCATATCTCTCTGGCACGCTGAGTCTCGTGGGGAACGAGAGCGAATTGTACGGCGGCATCATAATCAATAAATCTCGTGGAGCATTTGACACAAGTGGACTTGAAAGTGTTATTGAAAAACCAGTTCTCGGCGTAGTTCCATATATCGAAGGTTTAAATCTGCCAGAGGAGGATTCATTAAGCCTGAAAAATCACGATGGTCGTTTTGATGGACGCATATTCGGAACATGCGTTCACGGATTCGACTCACCATCACTGCGAAAAGCAATATTACAAGCCATGAAAAGACCCTCTAAAACAATTGAGCGAGGACTTGATGATGAGATCGATAGGCTGGCTAACATCGTTTCTGCGAGCGTGGATATTGAGAGAGTGGGGGCATGGATATGAATAACATTCTGTTCTTGGGGGTAAGTAGGGGGTGCGGCAAAACTTCAATAGTAAATGCACTTTACAGACTGCTCGATGAAAACGGCCACAAAGTCGACAAGTTTCAGGTCGATGTGGTTGATGGGGATGTAATGGGAATGCAATATCGCAGTTAAGATATGAATGCGATGGCGCCATCATAGAAGGTATTGGAGACGGTGCGGACGGGATGACTGCGGGTGTGGATGCATCGCTCATCCTGATTGGAGATATTGAAAAAGGTGGCGTATTCGCCGGATTGTATGGGACATATGCATTCGAAAGTCTTCCGAAGGAAGTCTTTCTTAAGAAGAGATTCGAAGAATCTCTTCAGCTAAAAGAATTGCGTATCTCTGGCTTTTTGATTAACAAATTCCGAGGAGATGTTGCAATTCTGGAGCCCGGGCTAAAGTTCCTTGAGGATGAGACCGGGGTCCCCGTTCTTGGCGTTATTCCCTATGTCAAAAGTCCAGATGAATTTGTCATGGCATTTAAGGAAAACGTCGATTTGGATGCAATATCGAGAATGCTGGGTGTAGAAATATGAGGAGACGTATCAGAGGAGAAGCGCTGAATCTAAAACGATGCATACATGGTGGAAATAGTACAGACGACATAATCGATTTCAGCGCCAGCATCAACCCACTTGCGCCGCCAGATGCAACGGGCATCTTGTTGGCTGCATATGAACGGGTTGGACAATATCCAGATGACCGATATACTGCATTTAGGGAGGTTGCCGCGAACTTCGTTGGTGTAGGTGTGGGTAATATAATCCCTGGAAACGGCTCTATGGAGTTAATCAGACTCTTCGCCGAAACAGTCATCGAGCGCGGTGACCGAGTGATCATCCCCTGTCCGACCTTCGGGGAATATGAATTTCAATCCAGATTATTTGGAGCAAGACCGCGATTCATTGAATATGAGAAGGTAAAAAACGGACAGATAAGCGATAGTGTATTGGAGGGTTCCAAGGTCCTTTATATATGCAATCCAAACAATCCGACAGGCGACCTGCTTCCAAGGGATGTATTAATAGACCTGACAACGAGGTGCTCAAAAAATAAAATATTTCTCTTCGTGGATGAGGCGTTCATCGAACTGTCCGACCCAGAGCATAGCATCGCCGATGTCGCTGCGGAAAATGATTTCGTCTTCGTACTTCGGTCGCTGACAAAGTGCTTTGCAGTGCCTGGAATTAGGATAGGATATGGCATCGGCTCAGTTAGATTGACGGAATTGCTTGATAGGGCGCGATTGCCATGGAATCTCAACATATTCGCTGACGTGATTGGCGTCCATCTTCTCAAAAATCCTGAATATCTGGAACGATCACGTAAATTTATAAAAACCGAGCGAGAGTGGTTGATAAATCGGTTGAGTGGTATAAGGGGTATACGTCCCTTGAAGAGCAAGGCTAACTTCATCTTGCTCGATATAAGTGGCACCGGCCTCGCATCACGTGAAATTACGCGGCGCATGCTCGGGCACGGGATACAGGTCAGGGATTGCAGTTCGTTTAGGTCTCTCGATGAAGACCATGTCAGGGTTGCCGTTAGAACGAGGGCTGAAAATGAGGGGCTCGCCGCCGCTTTCAATCACATCTCAGAACGGGACCATCTTGGCTGTGAACACTATCCATGCCATTTCGAGGGGCAGGACTGTACCTTCTGCTTCTGTCCGTTCTATCCATGCGAGGACGGGCGCCTTGGACATGTCACAGATGGAACATCTGTGAGAGTTGTAATCCTGAAGGGATTTCAACAGTATGCGAAAAAGTCCTCTGGCGGCATTGCGTGGAGTTGTATTAACTGCAATATTATACACCAGCCAGATGTGGCGCAAGAGGTGCTGGACAGGCTTCTCGCGGATGAAGAATCCGCTGGTGATGAATTGAGCAAAGTCTGGAAAATCATAGAGAGGCGGTTATGCACTGGATAATTCTTGGTCTTGCGGCCATTATGGACTTGCTGTTCGGCGAGCCCAATGAAACGTTCCACCCAGTAGTCTGGATTGGTAAACTAATAGATGCTATACAAAGCCATCTGGACAAATCAAAAATTTCCGGCTGCATATTGGTGCTGATAGTCGTTGGCAGCGCTGTATTGGGGGGATATCTGGTCACCCTTATGCATGGCTTCATCGGTCTGCTCGTATCCGCATACGTTCTAAAATCGACATTTTCCATTACATGCCTGACTAATACTGCAACGAAGATATGCGGGCATCTTGAGAGAGATGACCTCGTCAGTGCCAAAAAGGAGTTGCCTGCGCTGGTTGGGAGGGACCCGGAAGGACTTACAAAGGATGGGATGTGTTCCGCCGTCATAGAATCGATCGCAGAGAACTTCGTAGACGGAATACTGTCTCCAATATTTTACTTCGTGCTCTTCGGGTTGCCAGGGGCAGTGGGGTATAAGGCAATAAATACCCTGGATTCCATGATTGGATATGAGAATCGGGGCGATTTCGGATGGGCTTCCGCAAGACTGGATGATGTGGTAAACTATATACCAGCAAGATTGTCGGTGCTTTTTATCATTATGGTGTCAGCTTTCCACGGTTCATCCCTTTCTGCTCTGAGAATATCAAGGCGAGATCATGGTCAAACCGCGAGCCCGAATTCTGGATGGCCAATGGCTGCGATGGCTGGGGCATTGAGCACATCCCTGAAAAAGCCGCTGTGCTATACCATGGGAGACGAGTTTGCATTACCCGAGCCGCAACAAATAAGGGAGGCAATTCAAATAATGAAGATGTCGTCTATGGTCATCATTATATTATCTCTTCCCATCCTCTATTACACAAAACTGCCGCTGGTGATGTAAATAATGTTGAAGATTCCGATAGATGGGATTTGTGTGAGAGTAGAAGAGAGAACACTTGTGATAGAATCGGAGAAGCCTATTTATATTCTAAGCTCTGCGGCATTAAATGGCGGTTTCAGCAGGGCGACGACGATAATAAATCATCAAGTTGAGAAAAACTTCAGTCTGGAACCCAAAGTAAAACTGACACAGGTTATTGGGGAGCTGGGATTGCCAGAGTCTACAATAGGATTGATGACTGCTGCCAACGTGGCTGATCCTGGAATAATTTTTGAAGAGGAGGGTGGTCTGGCTGTCTGTGCCATCGTTACTGCTGGTCTATCCAATAATACGCTCAACACGATTCTCTTGATAGACGGCGATTTGACGCAGTCGTGTATGGCAAACGCCGTAATCACTGCTACAGAAGGCAAGTGCCTTGCTCTGCAGCTTTTAGGTATAGGAGCAACTGGAACGTGCACGGACACGGTGACAATTGCCTGTACGAGCAAAGGTGAGAAAATAGAATATGCTGGAACTGCTACGGGACTTGGCAAGATGATTTACAATACCGTTAGGGATGCCACGCTGCAGGCGCTCCAAAAACAAGAACACATCACCGTAGATAGACCTATTATGCAAAGGCTGGAAGAACTGGGAATAACACTTTCCAAGATTGTAGGGGCTGCTATGGCGCTCTTTGCCCCTCATCCTGGAATAAAGTCGGATAAGGTTGCGAGGCAAATATTTGTAGACGAATTAAACAATGCGCTGGCAGACCCTAATGTTGGTGCTTTGATTTATGCGGGAATTGCCCTTGAAAGGGATGCAAAGGGGGGCATGATTCCTGACCTCAGAGGATATGAAAACGATCTTGCATCCCTCGTTGCCGACGAAGTGCTGGGGATGAGCATTGCAAATTACATAGGCGGATATAAGGGGCTATTTGAGTATATCAGGTTTGATAAAACAAAGCCGGGCATACTTGCAGAGCTGGGTCCGTTTATGGACGATGTGATCGCTGGGTTGATAGGCGGCGTCTCGGCGAAGATGTATGATGTGGGGATGAGGACCAAAGAGGATAAAGATGAATGACCTTCTCTCCGCGATAAAAGCCGCCATAGGTTTTCTAACGACGTTTCCGGTCGGAATCGATATGGATGGTCTGCAGAAGCTTGGCAAACGCGCATACCTGTTTCCATTCATGGGCGCCATCATTGGTCTAATAGTTGGTAGCATTGGACTCGTACTTCAACACCTGCCGCCATATCTATACTCGGCATTACTCATCCTCGCCCTGTACTGCATTACAGGATTAAATCATATGGATGGGTTGATGGATTTTGGAGATGCCATTACTGCGCATGGCACCCCGGAAGAGAGGGTTAATATTATGCACGACACTGCCATTGGGGTTGGCGGAACGGTCTTTTGTGTAATGTCGTTGCTGATTCTGTTTTCTGCCATAACTGCAATAGAGCATAACCCCTTATTCGTCATCTTGGTAGTAGAAATTGGCGCCAAACAATCCATGCTAACAGCAGCGATGTTCGGAAAGAGTATGCACAAGGGAATGGGGTCGATATTCATCGATAATGTCAGACGTCGCGATTTCTTGATTGGCCTGGTTTTTTCTTGTGTCGTATGCTGGCTTGCGTTTGATGTGTTTGGCATTATCGCCCTATCGTCTGCGCTATTGTCTTCGCTCGTGATAGTGCATATCGCCAGCCGCAATTTTGGAGGGATAAATGGCGACGTTCTCGGAGCGACCAATGAAGTGGGGCGCATAGTAGGACTGATTGCAATCGGAGTGATGATATGGATGCCCTTGTAATGGCTGGCGGTCACGGCAATAGACTGGGCAAAGGAGAAAAACCACTGATGGGCCTGTGCGGGAAACCGATGATATCGTATGTATTGGATGCGCTTTGCCAAAGTGAGAGGGTTGACAAAATTTTCATTGCAACCTCTCCACATACGCCGGAAACAAAAAAGCATTTGGAAAACGTGAATTATCGCGTGATTGAGACCATGGGCAGAGGATATATTCCTGATTTGATAGAGGCAACCGAAACTCTTGGATTAAAATCTCCATTCCTCATCGTAATGGCTGACCTGCCACTTCTGGACGGCAAGATAATCGATGATATTATCGACGTATACTCAAAGATAAACAAGCCAGCGCTCTCTGTCCACGTCCCTCTCAGGGCCTGCAGAGAGGTCGATGTACGCCCCGATATTGTGCTAAATAAAAATGGCGAATTGACCGTGCCGGTAGGTGTGAATATCCTGGATGGGCGCCTGATAAGGGAGGAACAGGATGAACACTTGCTCATAATGGATGATCTGATGCTGGCGGTCAATGTGAATACAGTCGATGATCTAGAGGTTTGCGATAGAATTTTAACCAAAAAAGTTTAATGAGTCATAAAAGTATAATTGTTATAGCAAGATAGTTTTCAGTGAGATTGTTAAGATTATATGGTCAATTTTGAGGGGACTTTAAAATCACTCACTGCGCCTAAAGGTATGTTGAGCAACTCTCAGAACTCTCGATAAAAGTCGAAATATGGAACTAATAAATGTAACTTTGTCCGAAACATATCTTGACATAACTTAGTGAACTTTGGAGGTAGTGACGATGTATTCGCATTTGACGAAAAAACTTAAAATGATTAATCGTTAAATATATAACTCAGCTCAGCACATAACAATAAATTCCGTGTGGAGTATGATAGATGAAGCAGATTACATCCATCGTAAAAATATCTGAAAAAGTGACGATCCCATTACAGCAACATGCTGGCGTGGAGAATAAACCCCTGGTCGATGTTGGTGACGTGGTTAAAATTGGTCAGAAGATCGGCGAAAGCGAATCTTGCATTTCACCGGTTCACTCCAGCGTCTCTGGGAAGGTTATTGCAATTTCCGAGCATCCTCACCCTTTTTATAAAAACATTCCGACTATAATTATCGAGCCGAATGGAAAGGACACCCCTACCGAATTCAAAGCAGAGGATTGTTCTCGGCAGGGAAGGGAACAAATTATAGAAATCATAAAAGAGGCGGGAATCGTTGAGGCTGGTATCCCGGTTCACACCAAATTGTGCCCGTCTGATGTGGTCATCTTGAATGATGTGAATGAAGTTCCATACGTGACGACAAACCATGCTCTCATGCTGGATTTTCCTGTCGAAATAGTGGAAGGGCTGAAAATATTGATGAAATCTACTGGAGCATCGCGCGGTCTTATCGGAATTGATGTTAGGGATTCGGAGGCAATCAATACGATGAACAAGGCAGTGGTCGACGACTCGAACATAGAAACGGTCTCGTTAAAAACCACGTATGTGCAGGGTATGGGGGAGTTTTTTGCCAAAGATGTCGTCAAACCGTTGTATGGACAGCAGACATCCAACGCCAGCACGATGACCGCCACCATCGGAACTGCTAAGGCCGTGTATGATGCGGTATGTACAGGCAAGCCCATGATCGAGACGACCGTTACCGTTTGGGGGACAAAAAAATCACAAAACGTATTGGCTAAAATTGGAACTTCGGTAAGAGATGTAATCGGGCATTGTGGGGGCTGTAGTGGTGAGCCAAAAAAGATCATCATCAATGGGCCGATGACGGGGGCGGCTCAGTATACGGACGAGGTGCCAGTTACCAAAGACGTACATGGAATACTAATCCAATATGAGGAAGATGCCACAATAGCAGAAAATCTACCATGCATCAATTGTGCCAAATGTGTCGATGTATGTCCGGCGAATTTATTACCGAACATGTTGGTAGCGTTCGCGAATAACGATAGATTTGATATGTGCAAGAAATATAATATATCTGCCTGTGTGGAGTGCGGTAAATGTGCCTATGTATGCCCATCCAAGATACCAATACTGCAACTGATAGAATATATAAAGGAGGTGGGATAAGTGAGCGTGGTCGTATCTGCACCGCCGCATATCAAAAAAGGCGTATCTGCTAAAAAAATGACATGGGGAATGATTATTGCGTTGCTTCCTGCAGTAGCTGTGTCGGTATATTTTTTTGGGCCCCATGCACTGGCCATCATCTTAATGAGCGTATTGGTAGCAATTGGGACGGAGGGCGCCATTCAAAAAATGTCTTTGAAAAAGACGACCATTACAGACGGCAGCGCCGTGGTCACTGGATTACTGTTAGCACTGCTTCTCCCATCAAATGTACCGTTGTGGATTCCTATCGTCGGAGCATTCGTCGCCGTGGCAATCGCAAAGCAAGCCTTTGGTGGTTACGGCTCCAATATATTCAATCCTGCGCTGGTCGGATGGGCATTTTTGACCATGGCATGGCCCGTGTACATGGCAGTGGACGCCGCAAGACTGGTGGATATATCGCCAGTCGTGTTATTGATCTGTGCAGTATTTTTATTTTTGTTGAACAGAGGATACGTTAAGTGGCGAATCTCCACGGCCTATCTGATAACCGTCGTATCGCTGATTGCACTATTTAACATGGATATTTCTCGCATCTTCATCGGCATCTTCATACTTGGCGTGTTTTTCATGGCAATCGACCCGGTGACGACTCCCACAACTAAAAAAGGCAGGTTTGTCTTTGGAATCGGATGCGGGATATTGACCGTGATATACGGGCTATATGGCGGTTACGCTGAGGGCATAGGCTACTCGATATTATTGATGAACTCCGTTACGCCACTGATCGATAGATTTACAAGGCCAAAGCCACTTCGGGAGGATGGACTATGAGTTGGAAAGAGTTAAAGCACCATAATCTATCGCTGTTGCTTGGATTGGCTGGGGCTATCATCTCAATATTTCTGGTGTCTTACTATTCCGGGGAGATGATGGTAGTGAGCTTTGGAGTATTCTTGATTTTCCTCGGTGTATCATCATCGTTATATGTGATCCGTCAATGTCTTGACTCGGATGAATTTCAAAGCATAATGGGAACGATAGCGAGGTTCACGCTCATCATAATGGTGGCTGCAGGTGCATTGGCAATAACTCACGAAGTAACGGAAATACAGATCGCCGCCAATAATGGGCTTGAGCTGGTATTCTCAGAGCTTATGCCCGAAGCGACCCTATTTGTGCCCGTGCTCGATAGGAATAATGAGGTGATTTATTTTGAGGCCTTCGATGATGAAGGGATGTTGATTGGATATGCCTTTGTTTCGATGAAAGATGGGTATGTCGCCCCCATAGTAGTCGCTGGTGCGATCGATTTGAATCACAAGGTCGTTGCTATAACGATTATAAGGCAGACTGAAACTCCGGGGCTTGGTGATAGAATAACAACGCCTCAGTTTCTGGACCAATTCACCGACATAACTGTGGGAGAATTATACTTATCGCCACATGGCGAGATCGATGCCATCACGGGCGCCACCATCTCCTCTCAGGTGGTAGTAGATGCCATACGGGAGAAAATAATGGAAATCGAGGCGATGACATGAGCGAAAAAAGTTACACGCGCGAATTCAAAAAGGGCATACTGAAGGATAATCCAGTTCTTTGTTTATTGCTCGGCTTGTGCCCAGCATTGGCGGTGTCCACCTCCATAGAGCTTGCGCTTGGCATGGGTGCCGCCGTTATTTTCGTGCTGACGGCGTCCAACCTCATCATTTCCCTGTTGCGAAGGCAAATTCCTGTTGTAGTGAGGATTCCTTCGTTCATCGTGGTCATAGCCACCTTCGTCACCGTTGTGGAAATGACGATGGCGGCATTTATACCGCCACTACACAGAGCTCTGGGCATATATCTTCCGTTGATCGTGGTGAATTGTATAGTCCTCGGCAGGGCAGAGGTATTTGCATCGAGGAATCCTCCAGCGATGTCCGTGATAGATGGTTTGGGGATGGGCACAGGGTTCACGCTGGCACTGATGTTAATAGGGGGTATCAGAGAGTTGTTCGGCACAGGGGAGATATTTTTTATGGGACATACCCTGTTGCAAGTCAATATTGAGCCTGCCATACTCATGATACTTCCACCTGGGGCATTCTTCGTGATCGGTCTGCTCCTCGGGTTGATCAATCTATTGAGGGACAGGTGATTAAAAATGGAAGACATTTTCAGTATAATATTGGGCGCAATTTTTATTAACAATATTGTCTTGACCAAATTCCTTGGACTGTGCCCTCTTTTTGGGGTGAGCAAGGATACCAAAAGCGCTATGGGGATGTCGCTCGCCGTCATCGCCGTCATGACAATTGCCTCGGCATCCACATGGCTCATTTATACATATATGCTGACTCCTTTGAACCTTAGATTCCTACAAACGGTCTCATTCATCCTGATAATCGCCACATTGGTTCAGTTGATTGAACTCATCATCAGGAAACACAGTCCACCATTGTACAGGTCGTTGGGGATATTTCTGCCCTTAATAACGACCAACTGCGCAATAATGGGGGCTGTGCTGCTGAGCATCAGAGGGGAATACTCTTTCGTTGAAGGTATCGTGTTTGGCATCAGTACCGGTGTTGGATTTGGCATGGTATTACTGATCATGTCGGGAATACGAGAGAGGCTGGAGCTATCTGATGTTCCCAAATCCTTAGATGGAGTGCCTCTTGCATTTATCACCGTCGGAATATTGTCCATAATATTCGTGAGCTTTTTCGGGAGAATTCCATTATGACGGTTGAATTGATAATAAACTCGATAATCGTATTGGGTGTATTGGGTCTCATATGCAGTACTGTTTTAGTCTTGGCTGCTAAAAAATTCGCGGTTATGACGGACCCAAGGGTGGAAAAAGTATTGGAAGTTCTGCCGGGTGTCAACTGCGGTGCCTGTGGACTCCCATCGTGTCATGAGTATGCAGAGCTAGTGGTCGGTGGAAAGGCCGCGGCAGATCTCTGCGTCCTGGGTGAAGAAGAGACGGCGGAGAAGATTGGAGATATCCTTGGAGTATCCATAGGGGAAATGGAGAGGGGAGTTGTACTTCTTCAATGCAATGGTGGCATAAGGTGCGATGATAAATTTCAGTATGATGGTGTGAAGAACTGTAGGGCCGCTGCGTTAGTAAGAGGTAGTGGAAAAGCCTGCATATATGGCTGTATAGGATATGGAGACTGCATGAGGGTATGTCCTGTCGACGCGATTGCCATCGACAAGGACGATTTGCCTGTAATAGATGAGCAGGTATGTGTGGGGTGCGATCTGTGTGTCGACATGTGTCCAAAAGACATTTTGACTGTGGTCAGCAGGGATAAAAAAACACGTCTCCTGTGTTCGTCGCATGACAAGGGGAAGTATGTAAAGAGCATTTGTAAAGTGGGCTGTATCGGATGCGGTATTTGCGTAAAGGTATGCCCACCTAATGCAATAACGATTAAAGACAATCTTGCCATAATCGATTCAGAGTTATGCACCGATTGCGGCATATGTGTTGAAAAATGTCCCATGAAATGTATAAAATTGGAGGGAGGATATACATGAAATCGATTAGTAGGAGGCAGTTTATAAAGGGAGGGGTTGCCCTCGCAATGACGTTTTTAATGGGTACCAAGCTCCGACTGTATGGAATCGGCGAGGAATCGTTACACATAATAGAGGGCACGCGCAATATATTGGGCACCTCTGTGACGGTAAGCATAATACATCACGATGTGGATGTGGCGAAAGAGGCGATGGCCCTTGCCTTCAACGAAGTATTTAAAATAAATGACTTGATGAGCGTCTACAGGGCAAACAGCGAGGTGTACATCCTCAACGAAAATGGCTTTTATGATGGTGCGAGCGCTGACACCATACGAGTCATTGCGAGGGCAGACCATTATTCCAGGCTGAGTGGCGGAGCATTCGCCATCACTGTTTTGCCCATCATGACAGATATTCGATTTACCAGGAGCATGTTGAAATCCCGTAGGCGAAGATGGTCAAAGACCATCTTCTCAAGAAAACACTTCGCAGAAGTGTTTTCGAATTACAACTCCACCAGATCTCCGATCTGGTGCATGTTGGAACTGACCAATTACGAGAATCTTCTCATCGGGAATGGGAACATCGAGTTCAAAAAGGCGGGTATGGGCATAACGTTGGGAGGAATTGCAAAAGGATATGCCGTGGATAGGGCGATCGAGGTTTTAAGGCAGAACGGCATAGAACGCGCCCTGATAAATGCGGGCGGTGATATCAGGACCATCGGCGGCAAGACCGAGGAAGTACCATGGAGAATTGCCTTACGAAATCCAGAGAACAGGGAGGAATGTATCACCGTCATCGAGCTTTGCGATAAAGCCATCGCAACCAGCGGAAACTATGAGAGATATTTCAGCGAGGACGCGAAGATGCCCCACATCGTGAACGCCAGGACTGGGTGCGCCGCTCAAGAAATGATGAGTGCGACCGTGATTGCCGAAAATGCGATGGATGCAGATGCGCTGTCCACCACCATATTTTTGCTCGGGGTGGAAAAGGGCATGGAACTGGTGGAGCGGCTGAGCGGTGTAGAGGCGCTGATGATAACGAACGATAGAAGAATATTGAGGTCAAGTGGGTTCCAGTTTCCGAAATCATAGATTTACGGACTCCATCAGATGTTTCATCTGATGAATGGAGACGCACATTTTAAGGATGTGCCAAACACAATGATGATTTGAGTTCATGCAAACCGAGATAATTCAAGAGGGTAGCACAAAAATCGTGGTCCCTGTATTGGAAAAAAGGGCAAATTACCCTCCATCCAGCGCACCGGTATTCTACAATCCAAAGATGGAATTGAACAGGGACATCAGCGTTGCATGTATGGGGGTTTTTGCAAGAAAGCAGGATACATATATAGATGTGCTCGGAGCCACAGGCATCAGGGGGGTGC
>CAYPOB010000003.1:0-37270 GCA_964412405.1 uncultured Methanocellales archaeon
TTGGCGCTTGACATACTTGACGGCAAAGTCGTCCACGCCGTCAGAGGAGAACGGCATAAATATGCGCCCATAGATAGAGTCAGTCGTATATGTCATTCATCAGATCCAGTAGAAGTCGTAAACCAATTGAAGCCCAGGGAGGTCTATGTTGCGGATTTGAATCGATTGATGAATAAGGGCGACAATCTCGACGTCGCAGTGCGAATTGCATCGATTTCTTGTACAATGCTCGATTTGGGATGTAAAAACCGAGACGACATATCTCTGGGACTTCAAATCGCAGATAAAGTAGTTCTTGGAACCGAAACGGCCTCTCTTGATATGCTCAAGGGGGCGCCAGAGAGGACTTGCGTGAGCATCGACATCAAACACGGCAGGGTTCTTTCGTCCGACCCAGCACTCAGAGTCTCTCCAGCTGCGCTGATCCGTGAATTAAACGATATAAACTTTGACGAGGTCATCATTCTGGATCTGGATCGAGTCGGGACGGGCTTAGGTCTAAATACAGCTCTCCTTGGGGACATTATCGAACATTCCGACCATCCTGTCCTGCTAGGTGGCGGGGTCGGTGCGCTGAAAGATTTAGAAATCTTAAAGGAGATGGGCGCCAAAGGAGCGATTGTCGCAACTGCCATCCACGACAACTCCATACCGTTGGATGCGATAAGGAGAGCTTAAATGAAACGACACATGCAAAAGGGCGTTCTCATCACGTTTGAGGGCATCGACGGGTCTGGAAAGAGCACCATGGCGAAAAAGGTCGTAGCACGCTTGCACGACGAGTATGACGTCTTGCTCACCACAGAGCCAACTCATACCTGGATAGGGGATGCGGTCAGGCGTTCGACATCCTTTAATGGTGACCCATTGGCAGAATTCTTTCTTTTTATGGCAGACCATGTAGAACACCTTGTCAAGGTCGTTAAGCCTGCTCTGGACGAAGGGAAAATCGTGATATCTGACCGTTATTCTGATAGCAGATATGCATATCAGGGTGTTACTCTTGCCAAACTTGCACAGCAGGCGAGTGGATTCGACGACCCCATGCGATGGATTAAAAGGTTCCATGAGGGTTGGACGATAGCTCCCAATTTGACATTTTTATTTATTGTCGCTCCAGACATCGCACTGGACCGGTGCAATCGAAGGAGTATGTTATTAAAATCCAAGTTCGAGAACCTCGAGTTTCTGCAAAAGGTGCAGGAAAATTTCATCAAACTGGCCGATGAGGAGCCGGAGCGTTTTGTAAAGGTCGATGCTGAAAAGGAGATAGATGAAATGGAGGACGAGGTGGTCGAAAAGATTCTTAAATATCTGCGAATGGGGGGACTATGAATTATCGCAGATTAACGTTTTGGTTTCGCAATCGCAATCACCATATCCCCAACTTGAAGCACATCAACAGCCCTTCCCTTTGAGATAAACTCCTTCTTTATCTCGATGCTCTCCGGGTCCAGTTCTATCGTTTCGCCGTCCACTTCTATCGATATGGTGCCAGCTTTGGCCTGTTCTGCAACTCTCGGGAGGTTGTTCTTCAATGCTTCCATTATCGCGCCGACCCTCTCCCTGTATAACGGTCCAAGGATGCTCATCTTGGGCTCGATGTCGACTATTCTCTCCTCAAATTCTGGAGCCCCCTTCACTATGTCGACGTTCTTTGCACAGGCCGTTCCCTTGATGTCATCGATGCCATGCTTAAGGCCATCATCAGCATATATCTCGACCCTCTCCATTTCGGCATTGAGTGGCATACCGTTCTCGGCTTTGTATCTCCTGATCGCGCCCGTCACGTCTCTGATTAAATCGCCGTACGCCTCGACATCATGGTCTATTAGAGTCTCATCCGCCTCTGGCCACTTACACAGATGGATGCTGCCCCTGGAGTTGGAACAGTGAGAATGAGCCTCCTCGGCGAAATGTGGGATAAACGGCGCCAACATCAACAACATCGTATTGATAACAGTCCTCAGCGTATGTTGCGCCGCCACTTTTGCATCTGGGTCATCGCCGTATAGTCGGTACTTTATCATCTCAATATAATTATCAGCCAATTCGTTCCAAACGAAGTTTCGCATCTTTTTAATCGTCTTGAACTCGTATCCATTCAGGTCAGCAGTGACTTCCATAATCAATCTATTTAATTTGCTCAGGATCCATCTATCGATGACGTTTGGTTCAGGTTTATATGGGGTTGTATCGAGGTCATGTGATAGGCAGAATCGGACGATATTCCACGTCTTGGTGAGGAATCGCCTGCTATGTACGACCTCCTTTAACTCAAACGAATAATCTTCTCCAAGCGTTCCACCAGCAGCCCATTGCCTGATTGGGTCCACGCCGAACTCAGCGATAGTTTCATCCGGCTCGATGGCGTTGCCCATACTTTTGCTCATCTTTCTTCCGTCTTCTCCCTGCACCATTCCATTGACCAAAACATCCTTGAACGGTGGTTTTCCAGTCAAAACGAGACAGCGGTATATCGTGTAGAACAACCAGGTTCGAATGATTTCATACCCCTGTGGTCTGATGGACGTAGGATAGAGCTTATCAAACCCGTCACCGAGCCAATCGCAGGCTATGAGAGGAGTTATCGAACTGTCGACCCAACAGTCGCACACATCTATACTGCCTTTTATCTTTTTTGAGCCACAGGATGGGCACGCATCAACAGGTGCCTTATCTATTACTGGGTTCACGGGCAGGTCAATAAATTTGGGTGCGATCACATTATCGCAGTTCTCGCAGTACCAGAACGGAATGGGCGTTCCGAACACCCTCTGTCTTGAAATCACCCAGTCCCAGTCAAGTAACTCTCCCCAGTCGACAAGCCGCTGGAACATATACTGGGGGTACCAGTTCATCTCCTTGGCGGCTTTAATAACATCATCAGCTCGGTCTTTGATCCTGATGAACCACTGTGGTATCGGAATCAGTTCGACAGGTTTCTGGCAACTGGATCGTTCCGAGTGAACCAATACCCTATGTTCTATTGCCTCCTGCCTCTTGATGACACCCATCGCAGTTAGGTCTGCTATAATGCGTTTTTGACATTCAGATATGCCCATGCCGCCGTATCTGCCGGCAACTTCTTTCATCAACCCATTTTGATCAATTGCGATGATTATGGGTAGTGAATATTTCTGCTGCCATGTTATATCCTGTTCATCGCCATATGTACAGACATATACTGCGCCAGTACCAAATTTGGGATCGACATCCTCATCCGCGATGATGGGCACATTTCTATCATAGAGGGGCAGCCGTGCGGTTTTTCCAACGTATTTGTCGTACCTTCCGTCATTGGGATGCACCATGACCGCAACGCAGGCGCACATCAATTCCGGTCTGGTCGTGGCGATCGTCAAATGACCCTTGTCGACTTTTAACTGTATGTGCGTAAGGGTGCCTTTTTCATCATTATATCCGAGTTCTGCTTTTGCAAGTGCAGTCCTGCAGTTCCAGCAATAATGAATCGGATGGCGTTTTCGGTAAACCAATCCCGACTCGTTGAACTTGAGTAAAGAGTATTGGACTTTGGTGATATACTCGGGGGACATGGTTCGGTACTCTCGAGACCAATCGGCAGAATATCCCAGTCTTCTGAACTGCTCCTTCATCTTGTCGATGCAGCGCGAGGTCCAATCCACACATGCGCTACGAAATTTTGCCACATCGCGCTTGGATATCACCTCCTCGACGGCCAGCTCAGTGGGCAGACCGTGGCAGTCAAAGCCCTGGGGGAGCAAAACGTTGTAACCCCGCATGCGTTTATATCTGGCGGCAATATCGATCCAGGTGTGATTGAGTACATGTCCCATGTGGAGGGAGCCCGATGTAAATGGGGGGGGAGTATCGAGGATGTATACCTGACCATCTGCATCTGGGTCAAATCGGTACTGCTCCGCCTCTTCCCATCTCTCTTGCCATTTAGGTTCAATGACAGTTGGATCGTATTCTTTTGGCAATTTCATCTACTTGACTCCTTCAAGCACAGAGCGAGTGATAGCATAAGTTATAACTTTATCGCTGAGGCGCCCCATCAAAATGGTATCCTCCGACCGCTTCCATCCCTCATATATTTGCCAAATTCCGAATCCATCAGCTGTTCTCCGTTAAACACGGGACCATCTCTGCAGGTCCTCAGCCCAGTGGGGTCGATGCAGCACGACCCGCAGATGCCGATCCCGCACTTGATATAGCGATGGAGGCTGAACTGCACCCTCCTCGTCATGCCCGTATTTTTTGCAATATCCAAGACCTGGGACATCATCCCTTCAGGCCCGCAAGAATATATTCCTTCGAATTCCTCAAGGTCCAGTTTGCTCATAACCTCGATGACGGTTCCCTTGTACCCCTTGGACCCGTCATCTGTAGCGATGGATACCTCTCCACTTTTTTTAAATCGTTCCACGAACAACAATTCCCCGTCTGTTTTGGCGCCGATTAGAGTCTTTACGCTTATATTCTTATTTTTCGCCTTTTCTGCCAATGGCGCCAATGGCGCAGTCCCAACACCGCCGCCAATTAACAGGATGGATTTGCCTTTGAGCACAAACCCATTTCCAAGAGGCCCTCTGACTCCAATTAGGTCGCCAGTCCTCAGTTCGAACATAGCGGAAGTGGCGTCCCCTACCTTTTGGACGGTGATGGCATTCGGATATGAGAGGCTCATCGGTATCTCATCCACTCCATGAATCCACACCATTACGTACTGCCCAGGGATGTATTCAAGGGATGTATCTAAAAAGAACGTCTTGGTGGATGGCGTCTCCTCTACGATCCTCGTTATTCTGACGTTCGTCGCCATCATTTATGTGCCGCTCCTCTGATATTTTTCAAACTGCGCCGATTCTCTTTAAGATGCCGCGCCATCCCATCGGAAACATCTTTAAACACACCTATGTCGTTGCAGACAGCCGACCCGATTTGGACGGCTTTGGCGCCAGCCATGATGAACTCGATTGCATCGCGCCAATTTGTGATGCCGCCGACCCCTATGACATCGATGCTCAATGCAGAATACAGCTCATATACACATTTCAAAGCAATCGGCTTTATGGCAGGCCCTGATATCCCTCCGACCTTATTGCCGAGGAGCGGGAATCCCGATTCTACATCTATCGCCATAGCTGGAACCGTGTTGATCGCGACCACTGCATCTGCGCCCCCTTTTTGAGCAGCCAATCCCATTTCGACTATGTTTGTGAGTGGCGCAAGTTTAACCCATACTGGCACCTCGATGACATCTTTCACTGCCTCTGTTGTTTCTCGAATCGCATCTGGATTAGAGGCAATCGAAGCACCATAGCCCCTGGCGTGCGGACAGCTAACATTGAGTTCAAAACCATCGGGTTTCGCATCATTTAGTCCGATGGCAACCTCCTGAAATTCAGAGGCGTTCGCACCGAATATACTGACGATGACGGGTGCGTCTCCTTTTGCAAGCGCCAACTCGCGGGTGAACTCGCTATAAGATGGATTGGGCAACCCCATGGCATTTAAAATGCCATATTCGCGTTCGGTCACGACAGGTCCAGGATGCCCCGTTCTCGGCGCGGAGCCGATGGATTTGGTCACGACTGCGCCTGCCCCACTACGTATCACTCTTTTTAGTGAGGCAGCGGTAGTTCCCAGAATTCCTGCGGCTAATATGGTGGGGTTTTTCAGTTCTAAGCCCGTTACATTGGTTGTCAGGTTCATTTGATGTTAAGACTTTATCGTATCGAGAAATATATCTTTCTGTTCGTCGGGCAGACATCATCAAGGGCCGTTCTCTTATCCCTCCTACCCTTCCACAAACATCATCGGATAATTGCGCTCTTTATCATATCTTATTCGCCCCACGACCCTTGCAGATTTATACTGCACCTCGACCCTGACATCAAGCATTTTCCCCTCCAACTCGCAATATTTAAATTCGTTAAGATTCTTCCGCACCATTTCCGCATCTATCGACACCCGAACATCTTGCACATACGGCTGGAGAGAGGTACTCTCTTCGATTGCGCGCTCCAGACCGCTTAACGTATCAGGGCTTAGAGGTGTCCCTACGTATTGATGGTATAATGCGCCCAATTTGATGCCAACCTCCAGTAATGCCCTATCCCTATCTGAGGACATGGTAAACCTCCTTTATTAATGGGCTGATGAGATACCCGCCGATTATTACGAGCAAGGGCCAGCTGAAGCAGAATACGACCTCTAAACCAATTATATGACAGAAGATGATGCCAACTATTCCAACTGGTATCAGAATTTTAAAGTTTCGTACCTTTGGATAACCGATTCTGCTGACCATCAGCACCGATAAAATCATATATGCACCAACCAAAATCATGGAATCGACAGCGACAAGGACCAACAATGCAATGCAGACGCCCGCTGCAGTGATTGGAAGCCCTACAAATTCATCATCTCCTGGTTGTTCTTCGAACTGGGACACATTGAATCTCGCCAGTCGCAGGATTCCGCACATCAGGTACATCGCAGGCAGAATAAAAGCGATGGGAATGCTTCCAATCAAAAAGTAGCCCATCACAGCAGGAGCCACGCCGAACGATACCAAGTCCGCGAGTGAGTCGAGATTCAGACCGAATACACTGGGTTCGCCCCTTCTCGCGAGCGCACCATCTAGACCATCTGCCAACGCAGCGATCAAAATCAATATTGCGGCACTGTTCCACTCCTCAATCGCCGCCATCAAGATAGCTGTAAATCCAAGTAGGGCATTTGTGATCGTCACCAGGTCAGGTAGTCTGATTATGTGCGCTATGTTCCCAAACACCCCATTCATCTTTTTCTCCTCGCTATCATCGATTCTCCTGCCTTCACACGATCGCCAGAATTCACGCTGACTACAAATTCATCGGGAATTGTAACACTGGCCCGTGATCCAAGTCGAATAATGCCGATTCTCTGCCCCCTCTCTACTATGTCTCCCTCGTTCACATAACAAACAATTCTTCTTGCAAGAATGCCTGCAATTTGAGTTACTTCCATATCACCATGTTCGGTCTCTATCGTGATATTATTCCGCTCATTTCTATCAGACTCTTTATAAAATGCCGGCAGATACCCTCCTTTTCGATAGTCAATCTTCTTCACGACCCCTGATAGGGGGGCCCTGTTGACATGGACGTTGTGAGTATTCATAAATATGGTTACTTTTTTATCGGCATGCATCACCACCCCGTCGGCGGGGGAAACCATGCCATCTCCGCGAGGAGTACGCTCAGGGTCTCTGAAAAATACCACGAAGAAGACCGTCAAACATATGAAGACGGCTGCAACCAGATAATATGAAAATAATATGGCGATAACCCCTATCAACAGGGGTAGCAGGATCCAATTGGTCGAGCCCCTTGCCAACATTAACCAACACCTCGGATGTCTTTGAACATTTGCGCGACACCCGTGATGACGTCCATCAGCTCTGGCAGGATGCGGATGACCGCGTATGCTATGAGGACTACTGCGATGGTAGATCCGATCTTAGATATAACATCGTGTGCTATAAAGAAGCTATCTACTCCAAACCATTGACCATGGTACGCCACTATGATAAACATATTTCTGAATATGTTCAATGCATATATAACAGGCACGGAAATCATAAATGCTTTGAATTTACGCCCAATGGACTTTCCAACTACGAGCGTGATTCCTGCAAAGAGTGCCATGCTCTCTATTCCCGTACATGCAAGTACTATTCTTACAAGTGGACGTATGTTTGGAGCAATGACGATAAAATAGGTCATATATTGAACCGCAGGAAAGCCAAGAAAGTTCAACCAAAATACTGTATGAGCTGTAACGATATCTATCAGGAATGTATTCAATATCGGAATCTCTGCAAACGGAAAATACGAGATTCCTCCGACTGCGGCAATAAATGTTATCGTATGCAACACGTCCACTTCCCTGCTCAACTTCCCACCATGATATGCCTGAATATTGAAAAATGCTATAAAGATACATAAGATGGAAACAAGAGCTGCCAGAACTGCATTAAATATATCTGCACCAATAAAATACTGCATTAGCATTCCCCAGTGTATGGCAAAAAACATCCATCCGAGAGCACCTATTGAGGACCTAAGCCTCCTTTCGCGTACGATCGACGCAATGAGGAGTAATCCAAGAGCTACCCACAGAAAACTTTTAATCATCATGGAACAATAGCATTATGGAATAATAGACGATAAGCATTTCTAAACTAAAAGTGTTACTTTTATTATCATGATTGGCATGACACTTTGCGGTAGATGCCGATAGTATTAATTGGATAACAAAATTGTCTTGATAAGGCGAAAGAATCCGCAATTTGAGGGGTATTATGAACTCCCTGGCGGATTTGTCAACGGGGTGAGGTGGTGGAACGAGCGTTGATCAGAGAGGCAATAGGAGGAGATTGGATTGGATATTCGCATCGTAAAACTGGCGAGGGTGTATTCGGACCCAGATAGAGATCCACGGGGCAACGTCGTCTCGTTGTGCTATCTTGCAGGGGCGTCCGGCACGATCGCTCAGTATTCGGACGTAGAAGATGTCGAATTATTTGACGTTTCCCAGTTGCCAAAACTAGCATTCGACCACAGGAAAATGGCCAACGACGCCATGGGAGGATATTATGGAATTTTGTACTGAGTGCGGCAGCATGATGTTGCCGTTCGACGATGTTCTGAAGTGCCGGAAGTGCGGTTGCATCAAGGAGCGCGTGAGGGCGAATCTGATCCTGAAGGAGAAAAGGTTAGAGAGGGAGTTATCCATCATAGAGGGTAGCGAAGACCTTGGACTGCCAACTATAAATATGCGTTGCCAGGAATGCGGCAACAAGAGGGCGTATTGGTGGCTCCGCCAACTGCGCTCTGCAGATGAGGGCGAAGTCCGATTTTTCAGGTGCACCAAATGCGCCAAAACTTGGAGAGAATACAATTAGGGACCGATCGTTCGGTTTGTTATCAAAATGATTATAAGATGTTAGATTATTATCAAAAAAGGGTGTAAAAATGTTCAAAGCTACTATCAATGCAGATATATTAAAGGACTCAATGGAAGCCATCTCTACGTTAGTAGATGACGCAAGATTTAGACTCGATAAAGATGGAATCAGCACCAAGGCGGTTGATTCAGCGAACGTTGCGATGATCAGTCTTGAGTTGGGCGCAGATGCATTTGAGTCATATGAATGCACAGATGGCGAGATATGTCTGGATATGTTAAAACTCGTTGACATACTTGGCATGGCGGACAAATCAGATAAGATAGAGCTCGAATTGAATATGGAAACACATAAGCTGACGATCAGGATGGGTGGACTCTCATATATGCTTTCGTTGCTTGACCCCTCTTCGATGCGAAAGGAGCCCAAAACACCAAATCTGGACCTTCCCGCAAAGGTGGTGTTAAACGGAAAAGATATGCGTTTGGCAGTTAGGGCAGCGGAAAAAGTGAGCGATCACATGGCGCTAGGCGTGGATGGTGACATCTTTTTTATGGAAGCCCAGGGTGATACCGATCAGGTTAGGCTCCAGCGGGCAAAGGACGAATTAATCGATCTGACCTCATCTGGTCCAGCCAGATCATTGTTCTCGCTTGATTTCCTGAGTGATATTACTAAGGTGGTAAACAAGGTGGACGAGGTGACAATTCACCTTGGCAAGGACTATCCGATTAAAATCGATTTCGAGATAGCTGATGGCAAGGGCAAGGTCGGATATCTACTTGCTCCGCGCATCGAATCGGATTGACGCTGTGGCTTATGGGGCTTAAATTTGCGCATTATCCTTTTACCTCTGGCGCATCCAGATATGTCGAACGCTCGAACAAATCGTTAGATAGCCTGCTGGATGGGGGCGAGTTTGGAAAAGCGGTCATCAATAGGGGGAAAGAAAGGGCGATTCAGTCCATCGAAGGCGAGATACAAAAATCGTTTGGAGACGATGTCCTGGCAGAGATAGAGCTTTTCTCATATCCGCTTGCCAGAATTCTCATTTCATGCATCGATGATCACTATCTTATACGAAAATATGCGCTTGCCGAGGCAGAGGCAGCGCATGCCCAGATGAAGAAGGAGACCTTACAATCTTTAGGGGAACTGGGCGAGGAGTTTGGGATAAAACATACAGCTCATGGACGTGATTTTAAAATTCACTTCACACATTATCTGCCGTTTGCCAGCAGGATGCGCGACCTAGAATGGAAGCTGGTAAATAGGCGCCTTGATGATGGCTATGTGGTGGTGAATAAGGGGGAGTTTGCACGTTTGCTTCAGGAGGCAGTGCGAAACAACATTCAGGACACGCTCCCGCTTGATGTGCCAGAAGGCATTTGCAAGACATTATCTCCACAAATTATGGAGATAAAGCAGCACCTGGAGAAGCTAAAATCTGAATTTAAAATAGGGGAATTCGCCGAGGTGGACTCGAACTGCTTCCCACCGTGCATTAGATGTCTGCTAATGGCGATACAAAATGGGCAGAATCTCGCGCACTCTGCAAGATTCGCACTGACATCATTTCTGGCGAATATTGGGATGGGGGTGGACGAGATCGTGGAGACATATCGCGCTTCACTGGATTTTGACGAGGAAAGGACCAGATATCAGGTCCAGCATATCGTCGGGTCATCCGGCACTGCGTATACTGCGCCGTCATGCGCCACGATGGCTACGTATGGGAATTGCGTTGGAAAGGAGCCGATGTGCAGCAGAGTTTCGCATCCACTGAATTTCTATCGAAAAAAATTGTATTTTGACAAGATGAATATGGATAAAAAGAAAGAAAAATCAAAAAACCAAAATGAAAAGGAGAAAATGAAAAATTAGGAAATTATCCTTTTGCCACAGGCAGAGACGACTCGATTCTAGAAGAATATAAGAAGTTTTTGAGAAACCAAAGAGAGTATAAAGAAAAACGATAACTTTAAATATCAATTGATATTGATAATTATCAAATGAAAAGAAAAAATATCAAACGACAAATTAAGGAACATTTTTTTGTTTTTCCCTCTGTTAAACTAAGAGTTAGACAGGTGGAAAAAGAGTTAAAAGTACCATTACCCTCGGTAATTCGCTATACAAAAGAATTAGAAAAATCTAAAGCGGAAGTTGAGAAGAATATTTTAGGAAATTATTTGGGCTACATAATGTTATAACATTATATATCATAACAAAGCCACGAATCTGCAAAACATTCCTTTTAAATATAATCTATCATCCTATCTAAAAATCCCTTAGTTGTCTTTGCCTCCTCCCCGCCTTCTTTTACAAATTCTTTCAATAATTCTCCCTGTCTTTTGCTCAATTTCTTCGGTATCTTGACGACGACGTTTACTAATTGATCCCCTCTTCTACGGGTATGCAAATCGGACATCCCCTGCCCCCTCAGTCTAAACACAGTATGGCTCTGCGTTCCCGTAGGCACCTTGATTTTCGCTTTGGATGATATCGTCGTAACTTCGATCTCATCGCCAAAAATCGCCTGTACTAAATTAATCGTCGATTCAGATAATAAATCGTTCCCCCTTCTCTCAAATATTTTATGTGGCTTTATATGAATGATAATATACAAATCCCCTGGTGCACCGCCATTATACCCGGATTCTCCCTGCCCTCCAATTCTTAAATACTGATTATTGTCAACTCCACTTGGAATTTTAATCTCTACTTTTTTTATCTTTTTAACTCTTCCAGCCCCTCTGCAAGTATCACAGGCTTTTTCTATGACTTTTCCATATCCTCCACAGTTACCACAGGCGGTGATATTTACCATTTGTCCAAAAATAGACCTTTGCACCCTCTTAATTTCGCCCGTACCATTGCATTCCGGGCATTCTTTGAGAAAGCCAGGTTTTGCTCCGGTACCCCTACAGGTCTCGCATGTGATAAATACGGGAACATCTATTTTTTTTGTCGTGCCAGAAAAAGCATCCTCTAAGGAAACTTCCATATCATATCTCAAATCAGCGCCCCTTCTTGTTCTACTCCTGCCACTCCTACGACTAAAACCCGAAAAAGCGTCAAAAATATCTCCCAATCCAGAATCTCTGAACAAATCATCAAAATTAAATCCGCGAAAATCAGCGAAATCTTCCGGTTTAAAGGCAGTATGTCCAAACCGATCGTATTGCGCTCTTTTTTGCGAGTCATTCAAAACCTGAAATGCCTCGTTTATCTCCTTGAATTGTTCCTCATTATCTTTGCCCGCAATATCTGGGTGGTGCTTCCTTGCCAACTGCTTGAATGCCCTTTTTATCTCTTCTTGTGATGCGTTATTACTCACGCCTAAAATTTCATAATAGTCCTTTTTTGCCATATTCCAGTCTCTCAAGTTGTGGCCTTAATTGGCGAAATACAAGAAACTACTCCGCAGTTACTTGACTACATAATGCTATACATTATATACTACAAGAAAATCCTCATTTCGTTCGGATTAACTTGTCTATACAAAAAACCCAAGTAGATATAAACTGTTAACTTGCCCTTTACTTCGGCTCGTCCTCTACTTTGTATTCTGCGTCGATGACCTTTTCATCCTTGTGTTTTTCGTCCTCTTCCTTCTGGGATGTCCCCATATCTGCTTGCTGTTGTGTTTGCTGATATATGGACGCACCCGCTTCCTGGACGATCTTTGCCAAATTATCCGTTTCGCTTTTTATTTTTTGCACGTCTTCCTCGGATAGGGCATCTTTAAGAGATTTGATTCCTTCTTCGATGTTCTCTTTTTGTTCTTTATCCAGTTTATCTCCTATTTCTGATAGCGTCTTCTCGGTTGTGTAAAGTAAAGAGTCGGCATTGTTTTTTATCTCAACCTCTTCTTTTCTCCTTTTATCCTCTTCGTCATGTTTTTTTGCCTCTTTGATCATCCGCTCTACTTCTTCATCTGAGAGTTTTGTCGAAGCGGTAATCGTTATCTTCTGCTCTTTTTCAGTTCCCAAATCCTTAGCCGAGACGTTTAAGATGCCGTTAGCATCGATGTCAAAGGTTACCTCTATTTGCGGCATCCCTCTTGGTGTGGGAGGTATTCCAACTAAATTAAAATTACCCAGACTGGTATTGTCCTGCGCCATCGATCTCTCTCCTTGCAGGACATTGATGGTAACCGCTGTTTGTGAGTCGGCTGCCGTTGTGAATATCTGAGTTTTCTTGATGGGGATTGTAGTATTTCTCTCGATCAGAGGCGTTGTCATACCGCCCAGAGTTTCTATGCCCAGGGTAAGTGGGGTTACATCCAACAAAACCAAATCCTTAATATCTCCGGCAAGGATTGCGCCCTGTATTGCAGCGCCAGATGCCACACATTCCATTGGGTCCACTCCTCCTTCGACTTTTCTTCCCATGAAATCCTCGACAAATTTCTGAACGCGGGGCATTCTCGTAGGACCGCCAACCAAGACGACCCTATCTATATCATCCTTTGATAATTTGGAATCTTTTATTGCCAGTTCGATCGAATGTTTACATTTATCTATTATGGGCTCAACCAATTTTTCCATTACAGCCCTGCCAAGCTTCATCGTCAAATGTTTAGGTCCTGAAGAATCAGCAGTTATGTATGGTAAATTGATATCCGTTTCAAGAACAGTTGAGAGTTCGATCTTTGCTTTCTCTGCCGCCTCTTTGACCCTCTGTAAAGCCATTTTATCTTTCTTTAAATCAACACCTTCTTGCTTTTTGAACTCCTCCGCAATATAATCAACTAAAACATCGTCCATATCTGTTCCGCCAAGTTGTGTATCTCCAGATGTGGACAGAACTGTAAATACTCCATCACTGAATTCCATTATGGTTACGTCCAGCGTTCCGCCGCCGAAATCAAAAACTAGTATTTTATACTCTCCTACCTTGTCCAGTCCATATGCCATAGAGGCAGCAGTTGGCTCATTGACCAACCTTATGACATCCAAGCCAGCGATTTTTCCAGCGTCTTTAGTCGCAGTTCGTTGATTATCATCAAAATAAGCAGGAACCGTTATCACAGCTTTCTGTACAGGCTCTCCTAAGAATGCCTCCGCATCTCTTTTAATCTTCTGGAGAATGAAAGCAGAGATTTGCTGAGGACTATATTCTTTGCCATGCACTTTATATTTGTAGTCAGCACCCATTTTTCGCTTTGCTCTGGTTATCGTTCCTTCCGGGTTTGAAATGGCCTGCCTTTTTGCCGGTTCTCCGACCAGCAACTGTTCATCTTTTGTTAAAGCAATAACGGATGGGAATGCCTTACCATACATGGTGACACCTTCTGCCGATGGAATTATAACCGGCTTTCCACCCATCATCACCGCTGCTTGGGAATTCGAAGTCCCCAAATCAATACCAATTATCTTTTCTATCTTATTCTGTTTGGTCATTTTTAACACCTTTCACACTTTTTTGAAACTTTCACTTTTGTGTACCTCAAAACCCTTGAATGCAATAAATACCCTTTTTGCAGTTCACCTATGATGATACCATCTTCTTTGTCCGAGTTTTCTTTCAGGACAACTTCATGATAATATGGATCAAATTTTTTACCCAAACATTCGATCTTTTTCAATCCATATCCCTCTAACATCTTTAAAATATTTTTGTATATTAGTTTCACCCCTCTTAACTCTTCTTTATCTTTTACCGAACCCATCGCCCTTTCAAAATCATCGATGATAGTCAACAATTCCTTTATTAACTTTTTGTTGGCGAATTTCATAAATTCCTGTTTTTCTTTTTCTACCGACTTTTTATAATTCTCAAAATCCGCCTGTAAGTATTTCAGCTGATTTAGATATGCATCAGCTAACTTTGCCCTCTCTTCAAGTTCTTTCTCTGGTGCCCTACTTTTAAGGGGCATCTTCTTCTCTTCACTTGATTTTTTCTTACCCCGTTTTTCCCGTATCTGGACTGCCATAATCTATCTCTCTCTTTTGTTTTAGTATATAAAGTATGACTTTATAATCAAGTTAATCCGAACGAAGTGAGGCTTTTCTCGATGCCATTCTGCACCCGATACTTCTTTTTTTGAGGCAGATACTTTTATTTTACTGGGACTCCTTTATTTCATCAATTTCGTGGAGGAATATGACGAGATATGGGAATGGTGTGCAGATGATTGGAGAAGCGATCGGAGGGTATAATAAAAAAGTCATTTTAGGGGTTGCACTTGGTGGAAAGAGGCATATTGAAATGCCTATGAAATATCCGATTTTCAGTGTGTGTTGAGGTAATTTTTACTTAAGTTAGCAGATTCGTTAAAAATAGAAAGGTTTATTAATAACCTTATTATAATGATGTACAATGGAGGATGTATAATATGGCACTGGAAGAAATAAATCTAATATGGCTTGAAGGTCTGGACTGTGCTGGCTGTACTATTTCTGTCAAACAGGCAAGTAATCCCACACTTATTGACGTTCTAACGGGAGCTATTCCAGGGCTTGGGGGGCTGAATCTTGTTTTCCATCAAACCCTTATGTTCGAGTGGGGGGAGGATGCAACAAAGGTTCTCATTGATGCAATGGAAGGAAAGTATGACCCATTTGTATTGATTCTTGAAGGAGCGATTCCCGACGAGGAAAGGGCAAATCCCGGCAGCTACTGCGTTATTGGCGAGTACGAGGGAAAAACTCTCACGATTAATGAAGCCATAGATGGTCTATCGAAGAAGTGCGCTGCGGCCGTATCCGTTGGGACATGTGCATCTTTTGGAGGCGTACCCCATGGTAAGCCCAACCCAACAGGTGCGAAGGGACTCCTGGACTATTTGGGAAAGGATTGGAAAGGCGGGCTGGGTCTCCCTGTCATCTGTATACCTGGCTGTCCCCCCAGACCTGATAACATCATACAGGTCCTAGGTCATGCTGTCTTGGCCGCAAGAGGCCTAGCACCACTTCCAGAGCTCGATGAATGGCATCGACCTGTTTATTTATACGGCAATACCTCTCATGAAAACTGTTCAATAGCTGGGCTATTCGCGGGGGGTGTTGCCTCTCATGACTTTGGAGAGAGGGGTTGCCTCGGTCTTGTCGGTTGTAAAGGCCTCGTTGCCCGTTGTAACGCTCCATCGATGTGGGTGGACGGATATGGAGGTTGCACGAGAACGGGTGCCCCATGCATTGCATGTGCCGATCCCAACTTCCCCGACTCACCAACGTCGCCATTCTTCGCCGAAGCTCCTGCGATGGCATATGCCATAGACTTTATACATGGTTTGTGGGGGCACATGAGATTCGCTCTTGCGCCCCTTAAAAGGAGGAAGATATAATGAAGGAAATAACAATTGAACCCATAACGAGAGTTGAGGGACATCTCGGCGCTCACGTGAAGGTGGACACCAATACGAGAAAAATTATCGATGCACACGCATACAGCCCGATGTTTAGGGGTTTTGAAATCATTCTCATTGGAAGGGAACCATCCGATGCAATCTATATTACGCAACGGTGTTGTGGTGTTTGCCCCATTCCTCACGCCTTCTCCGCAACCATAGCTGTTGATCAGATATATGGGGCATCCCCGCCGCCCATGGGCACCGTTATCAGGAATTTCGTTCATGGTGCAGAGCAGTTATACGATGCAGCGTTGGGTGTTATCAACCTCGAAGGGCCCGATTACAGCGAGGTTGCTGTAAAGAAGTTTAACCCTGAATGGTGGGAAGTGGCGCAAAAGACAAAGGCATCGAGATCCGATGTTCATGGCTTTGGGACAATCGCCGAAATCATGACCGCACTCAATCCACTGGCTGGCGAGCTTTACCTTAGGTCTCTTCTCATCCAAAAGGCTGGGCACAACATGGCTGCGATTTTCGGCGCAAAGCACCCGCATGTCAACACCTTCATTCCTGGAGGGGTTGCCAAAGCAAATCTTTCACCATCGGACATTGAATCATATCTCACGCTTCTCATGAGACATATAGCCTTCTCGAAGGAACTGGTTACAGCTACTGACGATCTACTCAATTTCGTTCTCGAGCAAGGGTATGGGGACGTAGGTGCGAGAAAGATAAACCTCGGCGCTGTAGGCGTCTATGACGACCCAGAGGCGTATTCTGCCGACTATGGCGAGATGACGGAGTGGGGTCGCAAGAGGATGTTGTCCCCTGGAGTAATACTCGATGGCAAACTCGTCACAACAGACCTTGTTGAGTACAATGTCGGAGTGCGTGAGTATATCGGGAGTGGCTGGTATTCGAGTGAGTGGAAGCAAGAAATTGAAACCGATCCGTTGGGCAATACCATATCCTTAGAACACCCATGGAACAAGCGCACGATTCCAAAACCAGGCGAATATGGAAAGTGGGATGCCCCCTACTCTTGGGTCACCTCACCAAGATGGTGGCACTGGAAGGGGGATGGAGAGGACCACACCATCGAATTTGGTCCACTAGCGAGGATGTGGGTGACCGCAATGGCTAAACTTGTTCCCGAATCCACGGGTAAGGGCATCAAGTTCGAACTGCCTGCGGCTTTTATTCCTGGTTTCAAGTACGCAGAGGCGATGGAATTTGAGTGGAAAATTCCAGAGAAGCCAAATGCGGTGGAAAGGATCAGAGCTAGGGCATATTATCACGCATACTCTGCGTCTTGCATGCTGAAGATGGTAATGAAATCTTTAGAACTCTTGAAGGCTGGCGAGGCGGCGGTATGGACGCACTACAAAAAGCCCAAAGAAGGTATTGGCGTTGGTATGGTTGAAGGTGCGCGTGGTTCCTGTCAACACTGGTGTGTGATGAAGAACAACGTCATTCACAACTATCAATATCATGCACCAACAACATGGAATGCATCACCCAGAGACCCTAAGGGCAATCCCGGACCCTACGAAGAAGCCCTCATTCAGACGCCGATCACCGAAGTTGGCGATCACGAAGGATGGAAAGGCATCGACGTCGTTAGAGTCATAAGAAGTTTTGATCCTTGTTTAGGATGCGCAGTTGCCGTCCATATTGGTAAGAAAATAGTTAAACACGAGTTACTTCCATTTGCAACGCCGCCGTAGCTCCTTTAAAATGAGCTCAACGGTCCTATGGACAGCAGCCTCAACCTCTGGGCTTAATGTATCACCCAGGTCAACCTTCAAAATTTCGCAGCCAATAACGATGACAGTAGGTGGAAGAGATCCGATCGCTTTAGCGAAGAGAATGAGCTCCTCTAACCTGGCTTCATGAGCGCCGAGGAGAATAGAACTCCTCGCCTCTTCAGGCTTTAGTTTTTCCACCTGCCCAGCCTCGATTTCCCTTCGATAAATCGTTCCAGCTTTTCCACTCGTCTCGACGGCATCAACAAAGATAACCAACTCATAGTCGCTGAGGTCTGGTGCGAGCGTCACACCACAGAGTCCGACATCTCTAACCTCGATATCCTCTGGCAGGTCCCTCAGCATCAGTGTCTCGATGACCCTTGAACCGAAACCATCATCACCCATATACTTGTTCCCAATGCCTGCTACGAGGACCCTATTCATCTGTTTACCCCCTTGCAACTAGCCTATTGCATAAATCTACCATCTATGTCCCCCATACACTTTCCTTAAATGAATGTGAAGCTAAGATTCTATCGACCATCCCTATTCGCGCACCAGGTCTGTGAGATCATCAACTGCCCATCTCTGGTTGTGATCAAAGATGAGCGCGATCGTCCCAACGCGATACCCTTTTTGCATATCATCTTACTATCCTCTATTACTCTTAACTCTTCTTTATCTTTTACCGAACCCATCGCCCTTTCAAAATCATCGATGATAGTCAACAATTCCTTTATTAACTTTTTGTTGGCGAATTTCATAAATTCCTGTTTTTCTTCAAGTTCTTTCTCTGGTGCCCTACTTTTAAGGGGCATCTTCTTCTCTTCACTTGATTTTTTCTTACCCCGTTTTTCCCGTATCTGGACTGCCATAATCTATCTCTCTCTTTTGTTTTAGTATATAAAGTATGACTTTATAATCAAGTTAATCCGAACGAAGTGAGGCTTTTCTCGATGCCATTCTGCACCCGATACTTCTTTTTTTGAGGCAGATACTTTTATTTTACTGGGACTCCTTTATTTCATCAATTTCGTGGAGGAATATGATTAGAAAAAACGTGAGCGATCGGGGATACGGCGAGCATGTCAAACGCATCGACTTGTACATTAGTGATATGCGATGTGCGGCCTGTGTCAAGACTATAGAAACGGCACTCAAAAAAACCGAGGGAGTGCTCGAGGCCACGGTAAACTTTGCCGTCAAAAAGGCAACCGTCGCTTATATTCCTGCCGCTGTGGTCCCCGAAGACTTGGTAAAGGTAGTTGACAACGCAGGGTATACTGCCGAGCTCCTAGGGAGGGAGTCCGAGGCGGTCGAAGAGGAAGACATTCGCAAGACGAGGGAGGCTTGGAACCGACTTAGATACTCACTCGTTCCAGGCACAATAATTATGATTTTGATGATGCTCCATTACATGACCCCAATCGATATTCCTCTCTACGTTCCCATCATCCTGGTGCTCGGATTTCCAATAGTTTTTATCTGGGGGTGGCCAACACAACGGTCCGCTCTTAGGGCTTACAGAACTCGGAGTCTTAACATGGACTCCCTTATATTCCTTGGCTCTGTTCCACCATACTTCATGGGCATTGCCGGGATATGGATTCCACACATAATCTTTGTTGAGATGGCATCCTGGATTATGATATTCCACCTGCTTGGGAGATTCCTTGAGGCGAAGGCCAGGGGAAAAACATCCCAGGCGATTAAAAGGCTTTTGGAGATGGGGGCAAAGAATGCCAGAATCTTGAGGGGCGGTCAGGAAGTTGAGGTGCCGATTTCTGAGATAAAAGTGGGAGATATCATGATCGTCCGTCCAGGGGAGAAAATACCAACCGACGGCGAGGTCATTGAGGGAAAAAGCGCAGTAGACGAGTCAATGGCCACCGGAGAGAGCATTCCAGTTGGAAAGAAGCCTGGAGAGGGGGTAATCGGCGCCACGATAAACGGGCAGGGGCTTTTGAAAGTGCGAACCACAAAGGTCGGAAAAGACACCTTCTTGGCCCAGGTCGCGAGGATGGTGGAAGAATGCCAGGGGAGCAAGATCCCTATCCAAGAATGGGCCGATAGAATAACGGGGCGCTTGGTACCCGCCATCATTGGATATTCTTTGCTCACATTTGCGCTCTGGATGCTTTTCCCAGATTTCTTCGTGGGTTTTATCAGGGGCTTTGAATTTCTGCCATGGGTCTGTGCGGGCCTCCCTCTTATAATTTTGGCGATATTAGCGATGGTAGCAGTACTTGTGATTTCGTGCCCCTGTGCCCTTGGATTGGCCACGCCGACTGCGCTGATGGTCGGAAGTGGACTAGGTGCGGAGAGGGGCATTTTGATACGAAGGGGCGAGGTCATACAAACGATGAAAGATGTCAAAGTGATGCTCCTCGATAAAACTGGAACTTTGACGAAGGGCAAACCCGAGGTCACCGATGTTGTACCGTTTGGCACTAATGACGAAAAGTCGGTCCTGTACTATGCCGCTAGCGTCGAGCATGGCTCGGAACACCCCATCGGACGGACAATAGTTAACAGGGCGAAAGAGCTGAGAATCAAGTTGGAGGAGCCCAAATTATTTGAGGCCATAACTGGCAGTGGATGTAAAGGTGTTGTAAATGGCGCGGAGATTCTTGTTGGCAAACCTGGATTGATTGAAGGCAAATTGGAGCCATGCATAGGGGAAAAACTGAAAGAATTACAGGAACAGGCGAAGACAGCCATAGTCGTCGCAGTGGATAAAAAAGTCATAGGAGTTATCGCCGTCGCGGACACGCTGAAGGAGGGAACCGCCGAAGTCATCAGAGAACTTGGGCAGCTGGGACTGAAAACGATAATGCTCACTGGCGATAATCGAAAGACTGCTGAGGCGATAGCGAGGGAAATTGGCATAAGTGAGATATACGCCGAAGTCATGCCCGATCAAAAAGTAGAGGCGGTACAACGGGCACAGCGAGAACACGGAATGGTCGCGATGGTTGGGGACGGCATTAATGATGCACCCGCAATAACCGCATCAAATGTCGGCATTGCGATTGGGACGGGTACGGATATTGCAATTGAAGCTGGTGACATCATATTGGTGAGAGGTGACCTCTCTGGAATCGTCACAGCGATTAAACTATCAAAGGCCACCTTCGGGAAAATTAAGCAAGGCTTTTTCTGGGCTTGTTTTTATAACGCTACTGCTGTGCCAATCGCCGGCTTAGGACTTCTGCATCCGATGATAGGTGCTTTGGCAATGGCAATGAGCTCCTTCACCGTGACGATGAATGCGATTCGGTTGAGGAAAGCCAAAATTTGAAATTGTCAAATCATGCCTGGATGTCTAAAGTCCATCGCCCAGCGAAGTAATCGTCAATTTCACGTGTTTCACACCTTTAAGCGCCATTATCCTTTCCACGAGGGCTTTAACGTCCTTTGCATCGCCCCTGACCAGTACGACTTCCATACAATTCTCATGGTCTATATGGACGTGGAGCGACGACTCGACCAATTTCAAGAATTTGTGCTGCAAGTCCGTGAGTATGTCACCCAGCCCGCGCTTATGATGGTCGTAGATGAGCGTTATCACGCCGACCTTCTCGCCCTCCTCTTTGCTCATCCACTCGTAGTCCACGATGTAGCTTCGAATCGCGTCTCTTATCCCCTCTGAGCGGGAGGAATATACTCTCTGTGCTATGATTTCATCGAATCTATCCAACAGATTGGCTGGAAGTGATACGCCGATCCTCATAAGTTCCTGTTCCATAATATCACCTTGTTACTTTTGTATATAGTTCGTAGCAATAAATAATACTTTGTTTCCCACAATTATCTTGAAAATATTTTACGCCAAGTGGCAGCCTACAAAGTGCTTATTTCCAATATCGACAAGTTCTGGCTCTATCCTGCCGCATTTCTCCATCCGATAGGGGCACCGAGTATGAAATTTACAGCCAGCAGGAGGGTCAATTGGACTTGGCATATCTCCTTCCAAGATTGTCCGCTTACGCTTGACTTCCGGGTTCGGAATCGGGATGGCTGAAAGCAGGGCTTGGGTGTATGGGTGGTGGGGATGGTTAAACACACTGGTGGTTGAGCCCAGCTCCACGATCCGGCCCAGGTACATCACCGCAATGCGGTCGCTCAGGTGTTTGACCACACTCAGGTCGTGAGTGATAAACAGGTAGGTGAGTCCGAGATTTTGCTGTAAATCCTGCATCAGGTTTAGAATCTGAGCACGAATGGATACATCCAGGGATGACACCGCTTCGTCGGCCACGATAAACACCGGATCTACGGCAAGCGCCCGGGCGATTCCGATCCGCTGCTTTTGCCCGCCGCTGAATTCGTGCGGATATCTATCTGCCTGCGCCGGACTCAGACCGGCCAGTTCCATCAACTTGTCCACCCGTTTCGCCCGCCCAGCCTTGGGGACCAAATTGTGAATCACCAGCGGCTCACCAATGATTTCCCCGGCAGTCATGCGCGGGTTGAGCGAAGCCGACGGATCTTGAAATATCATCTGCATTCTACGTCGCAATCGACGTAATTCCCTTTGCCCCAGCTCGAACAGGTTGTTACCTTCAAAGTACACCCGGCCGGCCGTAGGTTCCAAAAGGCGCAAAACAAGCCTTCCTGTCGTCGATTTGCCACAACCGGATTCGCCGACTAGACCGAAAGTCTCCCCTTTTTCGATATCAAAACTGATCCCATCGACGGCATGTACTACCCCGCCTTTTCTTGAAAACAGCCCCTTGGTCGAAAAGTGTTTTTTCAGGTCTTTGGCTTCGAGTAGCAACTCCGACATCACGACTCACCCCGCGTTTCGGCCGACCAACAACGCACCCAATGCCCCGACTCAACCTCGATCATTGATGGTTTTCGTTGACGGCAAATCTCTTCGGTGATTGGACAACGTGGGTGAAATCGGCAGCCTGTGGGTGGCTGAGCTGGGTCGGGTACGGTACCCTCAATGGTCTTTAGTCGTTCAACATCGATGTCGATTCTGGGGATCGAGTTGAACAACCCCCAGGTGTATGGATGGCGTGAATTGCCGAAAAGTGCCATAGTGGACGCACGTTCGACAATACTCCCGGCGTACATGACGGCAACCTGGTCGCATACCTCGGCAATGACTCCAAAATCATGGGTAATCAACAGCAAGGAGGTGCCTAAATCTCTGGTCAAGCTTTCCATCAGTCCCAAAATTTGAGCCTGGATGGTGACGTCGAGTGCCGTGGTCGGCTCATCGGCGATCAGTAGCGCCGGTTTACAAGCGAGCGCCATCGCGATCATGACACGCTGACGCATGCCGCCACTGAGCTGGTGTGGGTATTCGCTTACCCTGGTCGCCGGTGCGGGAACTCCCACTAATCCCAACATCTCCATCGCTTTACTTTTAGCCTGTGCGTTGCTTAAACCCTGATGCCATTTGATGGCTTCCGCGATCTGCTCGCCGATGGTCAGAACCGGATTCAATGAACTCATCGGCTCTTGAAAGATCATCGAGATCCGATTGCCGCGTATTTTTCGCATTTCTGGCTCGCTTTTCTCAATCAGATTCTCCTTTTCAAACCAGATCTCGCCGTCAACCATCCTACCTGGGCTGGGAATCAGGCGCATGATCGAAAGGGCGGTAACCGTTTTTCCGCATCCGGATTCGCCGACCAACCCGACGATCTCTCCATGGCCTATTTTTAAATCTACCGCTTCTACGGCTCGTATCACCCCATTTTCGGTAAAAAAATGGGTACTCAGCCCATGGATGTTCAACAATTCCCTGTTTTCACTCATCTCGCCATCCCCTTCAACCGTGGATCGAGCACATCTCTGAGCCCATCGCCCATGAAATTGAAGGCCAAAACGGCCACCATTATCGACAACCCAGGGAAAATCGTTAGGTGGGGGGCGGTCCGCATGAAAGCCCGTCCATCGTTCAACATCGAACCCCACTCTGGGATGGGGGGCTGGGCGCCCAACCCCAAGAAACTCAAGGCGGCCGCCGCTAAAATCACGTGGGCCATGCCCAGCGTGGCCATCACGATCACCGGAGCCATAACGTTGGGCAATATATGCCGGAACATGACCCTGGCGTCACTGGCACCAAGTGCCCGCGCCGCCTCCACAAAATCCTTTTCTTTTACCGAAAGCACCGACCCCCGTACCACACGGGCATAACTTGTCCAACCAACCACTGCCAAAGCCAACATGACGTTATACAGCGAAGGACCCAGTATGCCGGCGATCACCAGCGCTAAAATAATGCCGGGAAAAGCCAGTAATATATCCACAGTTCGCATGATCAGTTCATCGATCAGACCCCCGTAGTAACCGGCGATCAGCCCGAGCGTCACGCCTATAATTGAGGAGATGCCTACGACCATGACGCCGATTTGCAGCGAAACGCCGGCACCGTGAATCAGGCGGCTCAAAACACAACGGCCAAGATTATCGGTTCCAAACGGGAATTCTAAGTTTAGCTGCAGCAGCCGATCGAACTTGTTTTGCTTCAGTGGGTCAGTTAATATCGTGTACGCTGCAGTTAGTACATCTGGCGACAGCCGCTCGGCCAAATTTTGCTCAATCGGATCGTTGGGAGCGATAAAAGGTGCCAAGATAGCAATAAAAACCAACACTAAAATAATCCCTGCCCCGATCAGGGCCAAGCGGTGCTTTTTAAGTCCTCGGAAAACCTCGGTCGAAGGCAGTCGGCTTTCGATAATCTTGGTTACCATATCGTGCATTATTTCGCCTCGTAGCGTATTTTGGGATCCAAATAGGCATAAGAAAGGTCAACCAGGAGATTCACCAGTACAAACATAGCAGCAATGAACAAGATGCATCCCTGTATCATTGGTAAGTCTCGGGCAAAGATCGAATCAACCAACAGCCGACCGATTCCGGGCCAGGCGAAGATCACCTCAACGATGACTGCACCCTCCAACAGAAAGGCGAACTGGAGGCCGATAATGGTGACCACCGGGATCATGGCGTTCTTTAAGGCATGTTTGTAAATCACGACATTTTCCTTTAATCCCTTGGCCCTTGCGGTCCGAATATAATCCTGTCCGAGCACCTCGAGCATGCTGGAACGGATGAGACGCGTGGTGATTGCCGCCATGCCAGTGCCAAGCGTGATGGCTGGCAGGATCAGGTGTTCTATGCCGCCCCTGCCAAATACTGGCAACCAGCCCAAATGTACTGAAAAAAACATTATGAGCAATAGCCCCAGCCAGAAATTGGGCATGGAAACCCCTAAAAGCGCACCGAACATGCTGATGTTATCGACCGCCGAGTATTGCCTGGTGGCCGAGACGATCCCGACCGGGATCGCGATGAGGAGCGCTATCAACATCCCGGCCAGGGCCAGTTGGAGGGTGGCCGGCAACCTGGTCAGGATTTCATCCAACACCGGACGATCGGTACGAAAAGAATAGCCGAGATCACCCTGTAATACATTGGCCAGCCAGTTAAAATACTGCAAATACACCGGCTGGTCGAGACCCAATTCCCCCCTTACATGTTCGATCGTCTCTGCTGTGACTTCCTCTCCATAGCGTTCCATAGCGATCATCTCGGCCGGATCACCCGGCACCAAATGCATCATGGAAAAAGTAATCACTGACACGCCCAGCAGGATAAAAACCATCAGGCCAACTCTTCTGATGATGTAGGTTAGCATTCGATATCACCTAAACGGGAAGTTCAATACTGATAATCGCACTTATCCCTTCCTCTTTTCGATAGAGCACCCCATCCTTTTCTTCTAGGCGATTCAGTAAATATACCCGCAACTCATCTTCCTTTTCGGGTAGTAGGTCAAGTCGATCCATCCAGTGTTTTGCTGCCTGCTCAATGTCCGAATAAACCTGATCCCGGGGGGCCCGTATCACCTCCACGTTAGCAGGTATCCCCAGCTCATAGAGAACATTATACAGGTAAATGAAACTGGGCAGGGGATGGTATTCTTCTTCTTTAAAGCGTTGCCAGATATCCGCATAAAAATTCACCTGGCCAACTCTAGTAATGATACAAAGCTGTGTTTTCGCTGTCGAGAGCATCTTTTTCAGCTCGGCCCCAATGTCAACGATACCGTAGAGCGAATGGGCGGCCAATACCAAGTCATGCCGGCCGATTTCCCCTATATTGACGTCTTGCCAGCGCTTATCGATGATGTGGATATTGGTCAAACCCTCTGCTTTGCTACGTAACTGTTTGGACATTTCTGCTGAGGGCTCTATTGCGGTAACTTCTCCTGCCTTTTGAGCAATGGGGATCGTAAAAGCACCGGTACCGGCGCCGATGTCCAGCACTGTTGAACGCTCGTTCAAATATTTCTGTACTTTATCCAGCAAAACCCCGGGATAATTGTTATGTTCAAGCTGCAATTCATACCATTCGACGAATTCGCTGGTAGTGAAGGGGTCACCCCTCTTTCTGAGCGATGACTTCAACACCAACTTTCGCCATTCTGCAGACCAGTTCATAATTATTCACTTGCTCCTGCCACATAGATGTCCTCCCAGTTGACCGTAAACCATGGATTGGGTTTGTATCCTTCTATATTGTACCGGACAGCGTTGATCATCACCTCAGCAAAAATGGGAACCACTGGAACCTCATCAGCAACAATTTTTTGTACTTCAAAGTAATATTGACGTCTTTCTTCCGCATCCATTGTTCTCTTTCCTAATTCAGTCAATTCGTTCACCAGAGGATTGCTGTAAAACTTACCTCGCCCCAAATTCAAGTCCCCCTCTGAATGAAAACTCCGATAAAGGGCGTTATGAGGGCCGATGAACGAAAGAGCATGTATCGTCATATCGTGTTCACCCGCTCGTATGGCATCTCTCCAAGTGCCACGCTCTAAAACTCGTATTTCCACAATAATTCCTAACTCACGTAGCTGACCTTGAATAACTTCCGCAATGGTGGGAGCTGGCCAGCGAGGGCTTATAATCAGCGAAACCTTGAAATCCTCTCCATTTTTATCCAGAACGCCATCTCCATCAGTATCAGCCCATCCAGCCTCTTTAAGAAGTTGTCTTGCCATTTCAAAATCGTATTTGACCATTGTAATTGTATCTGCGTTATGCCAATCGACAACAGACGGAGCAACAACACTTCCTGTTGGCACCCCAAATCCTTCAAGAACAAACTGTATGATGGGTCCCTGGTTAATCCCATACTGAACTGCTCGTCTTACATTCACATCATCAAAAGGATGTTTCAGATTGTTAAAAATTAAATACCGAACTGTTGTTATTGGTTTTGTTACAATTTCAATTTCAGGGTTATTTTCTAAAGCTTTTGCATGTTCAGGTGGCACACCCCCGACGTCAATGATCATATCAATTTCTCCCGCTTCCAACGCCATGACGCGAGTAGTATCATCGGGAATGTGTTTTAAGGTGATTTTCTCAAGCTTAGGCACGCCACCCCAATAGTCCTCATTTCTCACCAATACCAACTTTTCATCAGGAATCCACTCCTTCTCCTTAAACGGGCCCGTTCCAATGGGGTCTATAATCCTCCCCTCTTCATCAAAAGCGGTAGAACTAGCCATTGAGAAAAACGGCCAACGCAACTGATGTAGTAGAGGAGCAAACGGTTCTGTATGGGTAATTTGCAAGATATGCTCATCGACTGCTTCTATTGATGCCAAAGGTCCTAAATGGCCGGGACGCCTCATATCATGCATTTTTAATGCAAACGCAGCAGCTTCAGCATCAAATGGTGTACTATCATGAAACTTCACCCCTTCTCTTAGATAAAAAGTCCATGTCAACCCATCATCTGATATTTCCCACGAGGTTGCCAGTTGAGGAACGATCTCCGCTTCAAAACCCGTGGTAACCAGCATCTCAAAGAGGCGGGTTAAAGGTGGATGATGATGGGCACCGCCATATACTCCCCCTGCATCCCTTCCCAATCCGGCAATCACTTCCTGCGGAACTTCAACTTTTGGCTCATCTGCCCCTTCTTTGGCCTCTTCAGCCTGCTGTCCAATGCAGCCTGAAAACATGGTGCTTAATAACAGCAAACATACCGCCAAGCCAGCTATTTTATCCATCTTCATCATTCCCCCTCCTCAAAACATGGAATACACACTATTTTCCCGTCTTTAACCCTGCCAAATGCCTCACCAAAATATTCCTCACATACAGAGCATCGTACCGATCTGAAAATGCGGGCAAATGTGGGAGCCTCCAAGTGAATTTTCTTAACATTGAACAGTTCCTGGTTAGAGAGTTCCATCATTTGCTGCGACTTTTTCTCGGCCATCTTCATCATCTCTTCTTTTGGAACGTTGCATTCTTTCCGTGCCCGCCCAAAATCAGAATTCATCAAGTCCTCCAGCACTTTTTCCTTTACTACTAAACGAATGGCATCCCCGGTTGCCCGGTTGATGAAAGACACCGCCATCTTCCCATAGTTTTTAAGTATCAGGTTTCCCTTGCCGAGAGTGCAGCCGCTGGCTGACTGAATAGCATCAACCATGCAGGTGTCATTCTCGACGATAGCAACTATCTCCTCATCCCCCGGTTTTTGAGCTCGTAGTCTCTCCAATCCCAGCTCAGATGCTCGCACCCCAAAAACTACCGGCGGACACAGGTGCCCATGAAACTCAACAGCCTTCTCAAGCTCGGTTTTCGGTATACACATGTTTTTGTCACCTCCTCAATGCAGACTAACACCTCGTAAGCATAAATTCCAATACCCACCAGAAATCTCGAATCCAGCAACATTTTCCTGTAGCGCAACAAAAATAGTACTGTGATAGAGATAGACCCCGACCGCTTCCTCAACGATAATCTCCTGGATCCGGTGGTAAATCGCTCGTCTTTGCTCCGGATCGATGGTAACCACCATTTCCTCGATCAAAGCGTCCAGTTCCGGGTTGTTGATCAGACTTGGACTAGGGGCCTCCTCCCCAACCTTGAAGCCGTATCTGGAGTGATAAAAATTAGAAATGTGCATGTACGGATCATTGGTCGGCAGTCCGATGCCGCTTATTCCGGCCAGGTCGAAATCACCAGCGCGCAACAGTTTCATGTAGGCTCCTCTTTCCAGCTCGTTTATTTCCAGGGCTATCCCTACCAGCCGTAGCTGCTCCTGAACCGCTTCGGCAATGGCCCGCCAAGGCGGTACGTTCTGGACAATTAAAGTGACCTGGAAAGGCTTTCCATCTTTATCCAGCAGGCCGTCGCCGTCGGTATCGGCCCAGCCGCTTTCAGCCAACAAGGCTTTGCTCCGCTCCGGATCGTAGCCAGGCAACTGCAAGCCGGGCTTCGCCCCGAAGATCTTGGCCGGCGACCAGGGCGCAACCGCAATTTCTCCTGCGCCTTCGATTACGTGCTCCACGATACTTTCTACATCTACGGCGTAGTTAACGGCTTCCCTCACCTTCAAGTCCTGCAAGAATTCATGGCGTTGATTCATGGCCAGCCAGACCGTATTGTGGGCCGGAACCCGGCTTTTGAGCTGGACTTGGGGATTATCCTGCAAACGCTGAATTTCTTCGAGAGGGATGTGCCCGCGGCCAATGCCGACGATATCCACCTCGCCGGCCTCAAAGGCCATCACCCGGGTATGAGCATCCGGGATGATCTTAAAGGTTACCTGGCTGAGCGGCTGGGCTCCGCCCCAGTAGGCATCATTTCTGCTCAAAACAATTTTTTCTTCTTTAACCCACTCCTCAAAGACGAAGGGACCTGTACCAATTGGTTTAAATTCTTCACCTTCTACTACAGCCGTGGGACTGATAATTGAACTCCTGGTTCGTGTTAGCTCGCTTAAGAGAGGAACAAACGGCTCCTTTAAAGTGAACCTTACACGGTATTCATCTACCACAGCTATTTCTGCGATCTCAACTCCAACTGCAAATGGTTTTGCCTCTTTATGGCGCTCGAAAGTGAATTTTACAGCTTCCGCATTGAATGGCGTTCCATCGTGAAACTTAACATCTTCTCTCAAATTAAATGTCCAGACTTTAGCATCTTCAGATACTTCCCAGCCGGTTGCCAGCCTTGGCTGAATTTCCATTTTTTCATCCAGATAAACCAAGGTCTCAAAGATATTTGCCCAGATTATCCGTGCATCTCCGGAAAGAGAACCATGCGGATCCAAGCCGCCGATGCCCATTCCCAAGGCAATCTTTAATTCCTGCGGAACTTCAACTTTTGGCTCATCTGCTTGTTGTTCAATGCAGCCAGTCAGCATAACACTCAGAAGCATCAAACACACAACCAAACTGATCATCTTTTTGTTAAGCATTTTCAGCCCTCCAATAATGTGTAAGTAATGATAACACTAAGTGTGGTAAAGTAATAAATATCTTTCGATTAGTAACACGATAAACATACAAAAATATTATTTGTAACACTTCGAAGGAATAAGTCTTCTACATTTGCAATAATACCATCAGCACGATGGACGTGAAAGCCAAATCGACGATGAGGTTATAAAACGCGATCTTCGTACCCATCCTGGCTCCAAAATATGTTATTTTTGATGGCATCGAATGCCTGGCATACATCACAGACATCGAGATGATCCCGCCAAGAAGAAGCGCGCCGACCGTTTGCATCATGATGACTACGACTGAATATATGATGAATAGTCTGGGAATCACTTTTGATAGGATTGGAAGCGATTTCTTGACTCCCTGCAATGCCTTTTCTTTATTTGATCTGGTATCTTCATCATCGAGAACGGAAAAACGCTCGCCGAGGGCGAAGTTGAATTACTCGTTAACTTTGACAAAACGATATTAGTATAACATATGATCATATTATAACGGGCCAATGAACGAGCGAACAAAGGATTTTATCAGGACCAAATTCGAGGAATATTATCAAGGCGCCACATCAAGTATTCCTTCTGAATTCTCTATCCAATTGCCCCCTCAGTTTGAAAAAAGGGAGTGGGGCTTTATTTTCTTCGACGATGCGTTTCCAGACATCGTGATGCGCAGACATAAATCATTTATGGCAAAGGGGGAGGCAGTTGATTATGTCAGGATTAAGGCGCCAGCGCATGCGTTTCATTCTACGGCGTACTATGCAAATCCCGAGGCACCGACGATGAAGGAGAAAAAATGGCAGGGTGCCGACCTGATATTCGACCTGGATGCAGACCACCTCAAGATAAAATGGACAACCTATGGCGACATGCTGCAAAAGGTAAAGGAGGAAACGATTAAACTCATCGATTTTCTGACGGATGATTTCGGATTTGAGGACAATGACCTAGATGTAGTTTTTTCGGGGGGAAGGGGATACCATATTCATGTGCGAAGCCCCAATGTGCTGGGGCTTGGCAGTCCCGAGCGCAGGGAGATTGTGGATTATATTACGGCAACGGGTCTTGAACTGGAGAACTTTTTGCCTTTAGAGGTGGTGGCGGGAGATGCAGGTAAAAACGGTCGCAGAAAAATGGCCAAGTCGTTGAGATTCAGGTCGAGAGGTAGTGGTTGGGGACTGAGGTTTCACAAGGCATTGGTGGGATTCTTGGACAATATTTCACATATGGACGAAGATAAGGGCGTGGAGGAGGTTAAAAAAGTAGGAGAAGTGGGGGGGATAAAGGCAAGGAAGTTGATCAAGGTTATAAATGACAGGTCCTCAATGAGGAGGCTAAAAGAAGGAAATCTTGACCAGATAGGGAATTTTCCAACCGCTTTTTGGAAGAGGCTCGTGGATATGCAGAAAATCGAGCTTTGGGGACATCCTGATGAACCCGTGACAGTAGATACGAAGCGTCTGATAAGATTGCCGACATCCCTTCACGGTGGCTCTGGCTTTCAAGTCATGCCTTTGACGCTAAATGAACTCGGCGACTTCAACCCACTGAGCGATGCAGTTGTTTTTGGAGATGAGCTCATCGTGGTAAACGCGACTAAGGCGACCGACGTTGAGATAAAGGATAAGCGATATAACATAGTAAAGGGAATACAGAAACTTCCCGAACATCTTGCGGTGTTTTTGATGTGTAGAGGTGTAGCCGAATATGGACTTTGAGGACCTGCGTCTAATTCAAGCCAACGAGCGTCGCTCTAAAGGACTTCAGATGCTCGAGCGAAGCTTCTACGAAAAAATTGGAGCGTATATCGGTGTGCTGGAAGATAAAAGACGCGATACTGGTGATTCCAACGTGATGATGGCCGATAACGAATTGCGAAACGCCAAGAGCGTCGTCGATGATATATTCAAACGGCGCATAGGTAAGGTCATAAAAATGGCGACGATAAAGGCATTCGGACTGGACATACACCCGGAAGGTGCGACTTCCGTGGAACTGGAGCTATTCGAGCAATTGGTGGACCTGATTAAGAAGGACAAGTCCAGAATGGACTCAGCTATATCCCGCAAAGGTGCGCAGGCTAAACCCAAGGAGTATATGGGAAAGGATAGTACCACCGAAAGTTCTTTATTACATGGCAGGGTGAAACTCAATACAAAGCGAAAAAATATAGGAGAAGACTTTACAATAGTTCGGATATTGAAAGATATTCCCATATTTATGGGCGCTGACGGCCATAGTTACAAATTGTCCGATCAAGATGTGGTGGCTTTGCCGAAGATCAATGCCAAGGCCTTATGTGGTCGCAACGTAGCTGAAGGTATTACAGTGAAGTAAACTTGGAACATTTTATGAATTTGGAGAAATGAAAATGAAAATGCATAGTAAATTTAGAACACATTGTCCATATTGCAATAAGCATACGATACACGGCGTTGAAAAGGTCAAGAAAGGACGCACATCTTCGTTAACCTGGATTGCGCGACAGAAGAAACGATCAAAGGGCATTGGCAATCTTGGAAAGTTCTCAAAGGTGCCTGGTGGCGACAAGCCGACGAAAAGGGTATTTCTGCGATACAGGTGCACAGAATGCAATAAAGCACATCAGAGACCTTGCTTTAGGGCATCAAAATTTGAGCTGGTGGAGTGATCATGAGCGGTAAATTCATCAAGGTTAAGTGTAATGATTGCGAGAACGAACAGGTGATATTTAATAAGGCAGATTCGGTTATCGGGTGTCTTATTTGTGGGCGGACACTTGCCGAACCAACCGGTGGAAAGGCGAATATTAAAACACAAATTTTAGAAGTCCTTGAGTAGGTTGTAATATTATAATTAATGTATATTAGGTGTACTTATGAGGCATAAAGAATATCCAGAGCGAGGGGACTTGGCGGTCTGCACGGTTGTAAAAGTGGCAGATTTCGGTGCATTTGTCAAACTGGATGAATATGGGGAAAAAGAGGGAATGATTCATATCTCCGAGGTCGCATCGGGATGGATTAAGTACATTCGGGATCATGTCAAAGAGGGGCAGAAGATCGTATGCAAGGTACTGGAGGTCGCGCCCAGCCGTGATCGCATTGACCTCTCGCTGAAAGATGTAAATGCACATCAAAGACGGGAGAAAATTCAACAATGGAAAAACGAGCAGAAGGCAGAAAAATGGTTGGACTTTGTCGCGGAATCTACTGGGACCAACATCGACAAGTTGTATGATGCCGTCGGTGATAAATTATTGGAAGAGTTTGGAAGTCTATATGCGGCGTTCGAAGAGGCGGCAATAAAGGGACCGGATGCATTGACAGGAGCGAGTATCTCAAGGGAATATGCCGATGCCATCACAAAAGCTGCAAAAGAGAATGTAAAGATAAGTCGGGTGAATATTACTGGTTATGTCGATCTCACATGCACGCTTCCCGATGGCATAGTTGTGATCAGGAAGGCGCTGAAGGCGGCTGGCAAAGTCGACATACCTGACGTCGAACTTGATGTAACTTATATGGGCGCTCCGCGTTATATGATAAATGTTACCGCTCCGGATTATAAAAAAGCGGAAAACGCACTCAGGAAAGTAGCAGAAGTCGCCATCAAAGTCGTAGAGGGGACAGATGGTGCTGGTAAATTTTATAGGCAGCTCAGTGAAGCTACTTAATTCGTTCGTGGTGTTGGATATGAAATCGAAAATGCGCAAATGTGTGGATTGTGGCACTTACACCCTTAAAACTCGCTGCCCAGATTGTGGGAAAGAGGCGATTAACCCTCTGCCCCCCAAGTTTTCACCAGCTGATCCATATGGCAAATATCGAAGAATTATGAAGCAATATCAGAAAGAGGTATCAAAATGAAGGAGACAACGGTTATCACGATCAAGGATGTTAAGTTGAAGAATCCGATCATGATCGAAGGGCTGCCAGGGGTGGGGCACGTCGGAAAATTGGTCGCAGAGCATATGGTCGGGGAGTCGGGTGCAGATAAGATTGTTGAGATATATTCGCCACATTTCCCGCCACAAGTTTTGGTGATGGATGATGGTACGGCGAGGTTGGTAAGGAACGAGCTATATGTGGACCAGAAACACAATCTATTGCTGTTGGTGGGCGATTACCAATGCGCCACCAGTGAGGGGCATTATGAGTTGGCGAGGATATACCTCGACATCGCGAAGAAACATGGTGTGAAGCGCATATATACTCTGGGTGGATATGGGACTGGTAAGTTGATAGATAAACCACGTGTTTTAGGGACGGTAAACAAGTTAGAACTGGTTGACGAAATGAAGAAATACGGCGTAGAATTTAAGGAAAACGAACCTGGTGGCGGAGTCGTCGGTGCCTCGGGATTGCTGTTGGGGATGGGCGCGCTTGAGGATATTGAAGCGATATGTCTTATGGGGGAGACGTCGGGGTACCTTGTTGACCCCAAGAGCGCTCAAGCCGTGCTTGGCGTATTATCCAAGACCCTCAACATGAGTATCGATATGAGCGCCCTTGAAGAGCGAGCGAAGGAGATGGAAAAGATCGTTGCAAAGCTTCGAGAGATGGAGAAAATGCAGGCAGGGCCGATCTCGGCAGATACCGATCTAAGCTATATTGGATGATCCTTCATGGAAATCAATGTCGATCTCCATATCCATTCTAAATATTCGGCGGCAACCTCCAATCGCATGGATATGCAGACGCTGGCAAAAGAAGCGGCAAAAAAGGGCATCGATATCGTCGGAACGGGAGATTGTCTTCATCCAAAATGGCTGTCCGATATAAAAGCACTGGAACCTGTAGACGAGGGTACATTCGTTGTGAATGGCACACATTTTGTCCTGACTGGCGAGGTAGAGGACCTGAATCGGGTACATCATCTTTTGATACTCCCCTCGACCTCCAAGGCCGAGGAACTACATGAGCGTCTGGCAAAACATTCTAACGATATACTATCGGAGGGACGGCCGAAGATATTCTTGAATGGAGAACAAATTGTGCAACACGCCATTGAGGTTGGCGCCCTCATAGGCCCCTGTCATGCGTTCACGCCGTGGACTGCAATCTATGCGTATTTTGACCACATCTCTGACTGTTATGGTTCGATGACCGAGCATGTTTCTTTTGTCGAGCTCGGGTTGAGCGCGGACTCCGATTGTGCTGATAGGATAAAAGAACTGGAGAGTCTCACGTTCCTGACTAACTCGGATGCACACTCACCCTGGCCGATACGGCTCGCAAGGGAATTTAATCGATTGAGAGTAGATGCACCGACGTTTGATGAACTCACGCAAGCCATCCTGCGCAAGAACGATCGAAAATTCGTCCTGAACGTCGGATTACCTCCTGAAGAAGGGAAATACAATGAGAGCGCCTGCATACGGTGCTACGAACATTATACACTTCGAGAATGCCTGATGAAAAAGTGGCGCTGTGAATGTGGAGGCATTATTAAAAAAGGCGTGAAGGATCGGGTAAACGAGTTGGCAGACTACGAGGAGCCAAGGCATCCAGACCACCGTCCACCCTATCTTAAACTGATTCCGTTAGCCGAGATCATCGCAATGGCGCTTGGAGTTTCCGGGACAAACACCAGAGCGGTGCGGGAGGTGTGGGATGTGCTGATACACGCACTTGGCGACGAGGTTGCGGTTTTAGTCGATGCAGACATCGATCAGCTGGATATGGTAGACGAGTGCGTACGTGATGCCATCGGGCAGTTTAGAAAAGGACAGGTGATACTTCATCCAGGTGGAGGGGGGCAGTATGGACGAATCGAACTGCCCGGCGGCGAGCCAGCAAAGCAGAAGGAAGAGGTGCAGAGCGCTATTTTTGATTTTCAATAGGGGGTTTTTTTGGTGGTTCTATTCTTAAAGAAACATAACTACATTCACGACAAACTCACCAAACCTATTTTTCTTTTTTAAAGACTGTACCAGCTTCTATTTCTTTTAAAAGTTTTCTGTATCTCTCCTTTTCTGGCTTGGCCTTCATCAACAAAGGCTTTAACTAAGTTTTCAATTGCCTTTTTCATTATTTAAGTTATAAATTCGACTTTTTAAATTTAATCTTAATAGCAGTTGGAAGATAGTTCTTCAAGATTGGAAGAGATAAAAGTACTGGATGAACTATTTTTACTATTCCCCTTGGAAATTCATAAACTTGAATATCAGAGACGCTTTCAATACTTGGAGACCATTTTTTCAAATTCATAAACTCATTCCTATTTATTCCCCAGGGCATCTTAGGAGTTATATAATATTTTGTCTTTGACCATCCCTTTTTTGACATGGTTTTTTTAGAAAGCCACTTTGGAATAACATCAAACATTAGATAACCTTCGCTAAAAGTCTCTACCATATCTTTAATAATAGACCTGACTTCTTCTTCTGGTAAATACATAAACAGCCCTTGAGCCGTAATAAAAACCGGCTTATCTTTCGGCACTAAATCAAACCACTTTCTATCTAAGGCAGAAACTGGACTATGTAAATACTGTTCAGTTGGTTTAATAAATTTTTCTCTAATAGCCATAGCATCGGGCAAGTCCACACTTACCCATAAGGCCTTATTTTTACCAATCCTATAACGTTGAGTTTCTAATCCTTCGCCAAGATTTATAATAGTACCGTCAGGATATTTTTCCAAAAAAGACCTAATTTCTTTATCAAACTTTATAGATCTTGAAGCGTGAGAGGGTTCAGCTTTCCCAAAAACTTTTTCATAATCAAAGTCTATCGCATTATAAATCTCAACACATTTTTCATCTTTAATTATACCGTCGTTTCGCATTGCTTCAGTTGCTCTATTGTGTAATGTCCAAAGCATAGTTTCCGGAACATTTTTTAATTGTGATTTAATTTTTTTCATCTTTCTTTTTGCTATATTCAACAAAAATCCACCACCAAGATAATGATACGCCCGTTGACACTGCGGCTATTGCCCCTATTGTAAATCTATCTAAATTAAAGATAGACCCCACAACATGGGCGACAAAAATTCCAATTCCCATTCCAAT
>CAYPOB010000004.1:0-4638 GCA_964412405.1 uncultured Methanocellales archaeon
ATTTACTTCTCGCAACTTTAATTTCTCATGTCGCAACAGACAAGCCCTATATTTTGCCCACTGCGATTGTTTTATTCTATCACCGATGGGAATATTTAATAATGCCGCCGGCTTTACCCCTACTATCGTAGCACCAATAAGATCTATTAAATGAATCAAATAACAATCATCGCCGGCATGATCGCCTAAACACCCCATTATTTTGTTCAGTTGTTTCAATATTTCTTTCTCCTCCGTAATACAAATGTTCACTATTTTATCCCCTCTAAACTCTTCTTCCGACGACCCCTCCCCCTTCTCATCCAGCTTCCTCAGCATCTCGCAGACGCTGGGAGATGTTACCTTCATCTCCTTTGCGATGAGACCGACCCTGGCGTACCCCTTTTTCTCAACTATAGTAAATATAGCCCCTAAGTAATCCTCGACTTTTCAGCTAAACATTCCATCACTTTTTAATTTAGGCATGCCTAATTAGGCTGCCCTAATATATAAATCTCTCGAAATTCTGTTCTGTCGTAAATTCGGGTCATAAATTGGGTGTCGAATGCGGGTCATAGGTTCTGTAAAGGTTCTGTAAACTCTTAGGCTGATCACCCATATTAAAGGTGTAGAATGTGTGGTTGATGAATGACGGTTGATACAACGTGTGGGGACTAATGTAAATAAATATATACGAAAATAGTTTTTGGTTTCTGCCGCTTCCTTCTAGTTTTTTCTTGAGATCTTAAAGATATTCATCGTTCCAAGTTAGGAGGGACTCCCAATTATTCTTGAGTGGTTGAAGTTTGAATAATGTCCTAAATTTTCCCCACATATCTAACATACTTACTCGATTTGATATTAAAATCTCCAAAGTTCTTGATGAAATAATATTGAAACGAAATGACTTCGGAGGAGATGCATACTTCTGCTCTTTGTGGAGAGAGAGAGAGAGAGAGAGAGAGATTTAAACCGTTTTGTCAACAGGTTTTTATATCAACCGAAGATTCTACACCCATGTTTTCGGAGATTTTTTATATTCTGTCAACCTTAAATTCTACAGTACCGGTAAAGGTCGGAGATGTGATTGTGAGATGAAATTGCCCTGTGAATTAATGGACTGGTATATCCTACCAACCATAAGATATAAATTAGAAGTGTCTGAAAGACTTGGAATTACGCAGGCAGCGGTTTCGCAGTATGTGAAGGGGAAAAGGGGAAAAACCATGGAGTTCAAAGAAGATGTCAAAGAGGCCATCAAGAGATTGACAAATGATATCGCCGAGAATAGTGCCTTTGGTAATTTAATTCCAAGAATATGGTTGGGAATCTGTATGCAGATCAAAATAAGTATAGAGCTCTGCGAATTGCATAAAGGACGGGAGACGGTCCAGGAAGACTACGATGTGTGTTTGAGGACGCAAAAATGAAACTCGTATCACTAATTTCAGGTGGAATAGACTCGCCAGTTGCGACCTATCTTATGATGAAGAAGGAGGTGGAAGTAATTGCGCTTCATCTCGATAATCGCCCATTCGCCGATGAAAAACAGCTTGACAAGTCATTGAAGTTAGTAAAACACCTTGAAAATCTCTTCGATAAGAGTATAAAAACGTTCGTCGTCCCGCATGGGGACAATCAGGTCGCATTTGCGAGAAATTGTAGGAGAAATTTACAATGCGTGTTGTGTAAGAGGATGATGTTGAGAATTGCGGCGAAGATGGTAGAAAAAGAGGGCGCTGATGGGATACTCACCGGAGAGTCGCTCGGACAGGTCGCATCCCAGACGCTGCAAAATATCCATGCGACGAATCAGGCAGTTAAAACGCCAATAATGAGGCCTTTGATCGGCATGGATAAGGTCGAGATCATTGACATCGCCAGGAGGATCGGCACCTATGACCTTTCGATTCTACCAGGTTTATGTTGTACGATCGTTCCAAAAAAACCCTCGACTGCTGCAAAATTGGATATTGTATTAAGGGAGGAGGAGAAGGTCAAGATGGATTCATTGGTCGAAAAATCGATGGAGGGTGCTCGTATTATATCTTGTTAAGCCGTGCAAGACCTCTGCCGCGTATGAGGCAATTCCCGATAGGGAGTCTTTGTTTCGACACCGACGAATCTGCCGATAGATTGAGACAAGACTATGATATCGTGGCGAATGCTAAAATTATGTTGATCGTTAAGGATGCGTGCGAAGTTTCAATACATAGAAGTGAGAAGCACATTATAAAAACAGATTCAGAAGATAGGGCAAAAGAGGCGGCGGACAAAATATATGAATTGCTCAGATAAACTCGAAAGGCTGAAAGAAAATATCATCGATAAAAAAAAGGTCTTGGTCGCATTCTCCGGGGGCGTTGATAGCGGGCTTCTTCTGAAAGTGACATATGACGCACTCGGTGATGATGCTTTTTGCGTCATTTTAGATACCGAAACGCTGCCGAGAATCGAACTGAAATATGCAAAAGAGTTCGTAGAAGGTCTTGGATGTCGATACGAGATAATAAAACACTCCGAACTGGAAAATGAGGAGTTCACTAAAAACTCATCAGATAGATGTTACTACTGCAAGAATGAATCTGCAAAGGTTTTAAAGAAATTAGCATCAGATATGGGTATAAAATGCATAGCGGATGGCGTTAATCTGTCAGATTTTGACGAACACCGCCCTGGAATAAAAGCATGCGATGAAGCTGGAATATGGCACCCTTTTGTCGATGTTGGAATAACGAAATCTGACATTCGCGAGATATCAAAAGAACTTGGATTATCATTTTGGAATAAACCGTCTTCTGCATGTTTATCCTCAAGAATACCCTATGGTGAGGATATCACGAAAGATAAACTTTTGATGATCGAAAGGGCCGAAGAGACATTAATAAAGAGGGGTTTTGTGCAGGTAAGGGTCAGAATGCATGGGGATATCGCGAGAGTGGAGGTATTGGGAGATGAAATGGAAGTTGTATTGGGGTTGAGAGATATAATCGTAAAAGAATTGAAGGCGATCGGATTTAAGTATGTAACGCTCGACCTTGAGGGATACAGAAGTGGGAGTATGGATGAGGTTTTATAATCGATTTCACCATCTAAAGAGCATCGTTATGCCAGTGCATGCTACCACTGTAAGCGTTATAATGAAGAGCATTCGAAGTCCATACTTCCATGCATTCTCGCCGCTTATCTTTGCAAGATAGATGCTCAACGATATCAATGTGACATAGGATATGGCCAATGATGATTCAAACGCACCCACCCCAATTACCTCGTTTATTGGTATGATGAATGTCGATATAAAAAATGGCAACAGCACGATTGACCCTATTAGTAATGGAGTTGCTCCATTAACCGCTGCCGTATATATCGATGCAAACTTTGATGCCCGTTCATGTTTCGTGTTGTTGAGATCGGCCAACATAGCATTCCCTAACTGTTTGAGTTCCATAGCTCTTTCCGCCTGCTCAGTCATATAGGCACTGCTAGCACCTGAGATGCTCAATGCAACGCTCGCTGCAATGCCGGTACTCAGGATTGTCTCAGGATCTCTTATGCCAGACACATATGCGCCTATGATGATTCCCATCACAGTCAAGGCGCCATCAAAAGTATTCATGACGAAGTATCGCCTTGCAATCTTTGATACGCCTGTGATATCAAGATACGTCTTGATATTTTCCCTCAATTTGTCTTCTCCATTTTCAGTTCGACCCGCGTTCATACAATAGATATATGCCCAAATAAATAAAGCTTAGTGAGAACTTATAAGGTAATATCATGAACTCGCTGAAAACCTACGCGACAATTCTGATTGCCATGATGCTCTGGTCGGCAACGTTCGTCCTCGTCAAGATAGGATTGGCAGAGGTAACACCGATTTATCTGGCAGCTATGCGATTTTCCATTGCCACGATTGTACTGATGGGTTATGCGCTGGTCAAATTCAAAATACAGGAGATCAAACAATTCGCGAAGGATAATTTCGTAACATTGCTCGCGCTTGGCATCGTTGGCATTACCATCCCAAATATAATGCAGAACCTGGGAATGCTTTACGTAACCGCTTCTATGGCGAGTATTTTGCAAAACAGCAGCCCTGCGTTCACGTTAATCTTGGCGGCGATATTTCTGCGCGAGTCGCTTGGCTACAAAAAGCTATTTGGTCTGGCCATCTCCTTCATAGGCGTCGTCGTCATATCGACCAATGGAGATTTTTCAACCATCGGCAATGGCTCTCCTCTTTTTTATGGCAATTTGATGCTCATATCCTCGGCGATATGCTATTCCATTTATACTATCATCGGCAAGAAGCTCCTGGAGAACAACAACCCTCTCCTCATTTTGGCTGTAAGCACACTCATGGGAACGATATTATTGAACATAATCTCGGTATTGACGGAGCCCGTCATCTTCTCATATTCAGCAGAAACATGGTCTGTTATCCTCACGTTAGCGATCATTTGTACAGTGATAGGGACGTTATTATATTTCGAGGTGCTCAAAGAACTGGAAGCATCGAAGACGAACTTCTTCGCACTCCTCATACCGATATTCGCTACCATCCAGGCATACGTGTTCCTCGCCGAGACGATTCATCCATATAAAATTGCATGCGGCGCTTTGATCTTGGCGGGCATCTGGATTGCGCAGAAGGAATAG
>CAYPOB010000004.1:4738-33236 GCA_964412405.1 uncultured Methanocellales archaeon
AATTGCATGCGGCGCTTTGATCTTGGCGGGCATCTGGATTGCGCAGAAGGAATAGTTATACCACTTTGATGATGTCATATTTCATTGAGCCGAGCTGAAGTTTTTCTGCCGCTTCCAATTGGTATTTGGAGTGAGTCCATTCAAAAATGCTGTGAAACATATCTTCACCATTCCGTGCCATTGAGTTTGGGAGCATTGGAGCCTGATTCACCATATCCACCGATGCTTTGTCTATCGCGAGTATATCATCCGAGGCAAGGATGCCAATATCTGGCACAATGGAGTTATCCGAGTAAGGGCAGCAATCGCAATGCGGCGTGATGTCGAGCAGGAAGTTCACGTATCGAATATTCTCCTCTCCTACTATGTCTAAAACCGCCCTAGTGCAGTCAATAAATCGCTCGGAAAGGTCTCGGGACGAAGTCCATCTGATGGGTATGGCATCTTCTACTTCAGCATATCCCTGGCATCTTGTGCATCTCTCGTGGTCGACCTTCCGTTCCTTTATGGCATCATCCGAGCATATGCCAATACATTCACCACATTTTGTACAGCGTCCCATGTCGATGACGGGCGGATTATACATATGCACATCGTATTTGGATGTCTTGGTAGTGCAGCCAACGCCCATATTTTTCAACGCGCCACCAAAACCGCTGTTTAAGTGGCCCTTGAAATGCGCCAGTGAAATCACCTTATCTGCCTCTACGATGTGCTTCGCTACATATGCGCTTTTGAGCTGAAGGCCATCAATTTGAACCTCGACGCCATCAAAGCCCCTTAACCCATCAGCGATGATGATCGGTGCGGATAGCGTCTGATGAGTATATCCGTTTTCCTCTGCAGTTTCGATCTTTCCAACTGCGAAGCATCTCTTATGAATCATTCCAAGCCCAGTCGTCTCAGTCACAAAGGGCATGCCGCCCCTTTTCTTAACCATCTGGGCTACCTTTCGGATGAACACCGAGCGCAGTGTTTTCGTCGTTCCGTGGTCGCCGAAGTGCATCTTTAGGGCGACCTGGTCGCCTTTTTCGATGTCATCCAAAGTGCCACTTTCCCCTAAAAGACGCTCCAGCTTGCTAACAGTGCTCAACTTTGGTTGATACCATTTTTCGGGCTGATCGACCGGCGCCCTTGAATCTACGAAATATACTCGGGTAGCGCTCATATAGTACAATAGGTAAAAGGGATACAAAACATTAACTAGTGAAACAATCGATATTGGACGTCTAACGACTTCTGCAAACTTCTAAAAAATTCTTGAACAAGTCGGTGCCCTGAACGGTATGCGAGACTTCAGGATGCCACTGCACGCCGTATAGGGGACGCTCTACATGCTTCATGGCTTCGTTTTCGCAGATGTCCGAACGCGCTAATCGAATAAAATTCTCAGGCAGAACGCCGACTTCGTCTGCATGGGATGTCCAGGTATTCGTCGTCGGACTCAGACCTTTGAGTATATCATCTTCATAGAGGATTTCAACTAATACTTCTGCATACTCTCCGTGCTTGCCTTTGCGCACCTCGCCGCCAAATGCCTTTGCCATCAATTGATGCCCTAAACAGATGCCAAGGATGGGCACATCGACCTCATGCACGTATTTCATGCAGTTTCCTATTTGCCCCATGGTCGGTCCACCGCTCAGAATCAGCCCGTACGGCTCCTTTTCTAAGATTTCCTCTGCGGATAAGGTGTTTTCTACTAGCTGGTTATCGATACCCAAGTCTCTTATCGCTCTATGTATCAGATGACAAAACTGTCCATAGTTGTTTATGATGAGGATTTTTGTACTGCTCATTACTTTCACTCTGCTATCGTTAGTTTTATTTATTGTAGCAATGACTTGTATTATTGTAGCAGGGACTTATATATGCTTCACTAAAATGATAAACAAGCGGTTTGAGGTGTGAACATGATAAAAGAAATAGCTGAACAACTAAAGACTCGTTTTTCTGAGATGGGCATAGAAGCCCCTCTAGAAGAGATCGAATCCAAACTGGACGCTTTGATCAACGAATATCGCGTTCCAGCTGATGAAGCAAAGCGTAGCGTTGTTAACCAATATTTAAGAAAGTCGGACATACCCAGGAATGAATTTTATGCCCAGTCAGAGTCCGATTTTGTCAAGATTAGGGATATCCAATCCGAAGGACGGTGGGTCAGTCTAACGGCGAAAGTAGTTCAACTATGGACCTCTGAGAGCAAATCAATAGCACAGGTCGGGCTGATAGGTGATGATACTGGCACGATCAAATTCGTCAACTGGGCGAAATCAAACCGCACCATGGTCGAAGAAGATAAAAACTATGTGTTCAAGAATGTGGTGACCGATTCGTGGCAGGGCAGGTTCCAGGTGAACTTCAACAAGAACACCGAGATACAGGAAACAGAAGAGGAGATAGTGGTAGGCTCTCTTGTGGAAGAGATTATGGGAGTGATAATAAACATCCAATCGGGTTCTGGTCTGATTAAACGGTGCGAATCGTGCAATCGTGCCATCATCAAAGGTTCCTGTGGCGAGCATGGAAAGGTCGAGGGTAACTATGACTTGCGAGTGAAGGCAATTATAGATGATGGCAAAATCGTACAGGATGTTCTTTTGAACAGAGATAATATCGAAACATTGACCGACATAACTCTGGATCGGGCAAAGGAGATGACGGCAGAGGCATTGGATCCCTCTGTGGTTTTAGATGCGCTTGCAGACAAACTGATCGGGCGATACTTCAAAGTACAAGGTCCAAAAATCGGTCGCTATATGTTGGTGGAAGAGATTCAAAAAATGCCTATGGCATCGAACGATGATGTCAAGGGCTTAATAGCGCAAGTGGAGGCGTTATAATGCAGGATGCTGACACACCGCTACAAATCCCTAATGATACAGAACCCCTCATAGATCGAAGATTTAGAGAAAGAGAAGTAGCCAAGCGGATTTTCGCCAAGGAATACAGGGAGTCCAATCTGACATTCAAGGAGAGTGATGACCAATATGCGCCGCTCTATTTATTGACTCCTACTGGCGCGAAATGCAATAGGGTGTTCATCGTAGGCACGCTGACCGAGAAAGAGGATATAGGGACTGGTGCAGAATTTTGGCGCGCGCGCGTTGCGGATCCCACTGGCATCTTCACAGTATATGCTGGACAGTATCAACCGGAGGCCACTCAAGCGCTCGTAGAAATCGAGCCGCCGCAATTCGTGGCGGTCGCGGGAAAGGTCAGCGTATATGACCCAGGCGATGGTAAAATTGCTTCCATCAAGCCCGAGTCCATATCTGTGGTCGATGCCGAGACTAGAGATGTATGGATTATGGAGACTGCCAGACATACATTGGAGCGCATATCTGCCATTGACTCGGAAGACCCCGACGTTAAAAAAGCAGTAGAGCACTATTCGCCGGATCGGGAGTATTATAAACAAATTGTGCTGATGGCACTTATGTCAATGACAGATGAACCCACCGAAGAGAAGAATTCCGACAAGGGCGGATTTAATGTGATCGATCTGAGCAGCACTTAGGCTAACAGAAGGGAGAGTAGCATGGTCAAAGTAAAGTTTTTTGCAACGTTCAGGGAAGTGACAAATGAAAAAGAGGTGGAGATGGAGGCGCACAGTGTAGAGGAGCTTTTGCACAGGTTCGTGGACAAGTACGGTAAAAAATTTGAAGAACACATTTTTGAGAATCCAACAGAATTAGATCTCCGTGATTATGTCAAAATCCTCGTCAACGGAAAGAGCATAGAACTCCTCGATATGTTAAAGACCAGACTGGACGACAACGATACGATAGCCATATTTCCGCCGGTTGGAGGAGGATGACGCTTACCGATAGAGACTTGGAGAGATATAGTAGGCAAATCCTGCTGGACAACATTGGCAGAGAAGGGCAGGAAAAACTGAAGAATGCCACAGTTGCACTCCTCGGTGCAGGCGGTCTTGGAACTACAGCGTCCTTATATATAATGGCCGCAGGAGTAGGAAAGCTGATTATAGCGGATTGTGATGTTCCTGATTTGAGCAATTTGAATCGACAAATGCTCCACTGGGAAAAGGATCTCGGCAGGACTAACAAAGCAGAATCCTTTGCCGAAAAGTTATCGTCACAGAATTCTGACATTGAAATCGAGATCATAACCGAGAAGATAACAGATCAGAATATATCGATGTTCGATGATGTCGATGTCATGGTGGACTGTCTGGACAACTTCAACACGAGATACCTTCTAAATGAATTCTGTGTGAAAAATCGAAAACCACTCATACATGCGGCAGTGGAGGGTTTTTATGGACAACTAACGACGATTATTCCACCGAAGACTCCGTGCCTGAACTGCATATTCTCCGGCATAGTAGATAAAAAAATATTTCCGATAATCGGCGTCACAGCGGGATTGTTTGGCATTTTGGAGGCAAACGAGACCATCAAGCTGATCACGGGTGCTGGCGAAGTGCTGGCAGGAAAATTGCTTTTCTACGACCTCTTATACAACAACTTCGACATCGTTGAAATAAAAAAGAGCGAAAAATGTAAAGTCTGTGTTGATATGTGTCATATCAAGTCTAAGAAGAAATGATGTAATCTCATATCCCGAGTTAATTCTGGATGGAACGCAAGTGCCACCAGTTTATCCTGTTTCGCTGCAACGATGTGCCCATCATATGTCGCAAGTATCTCGACGTTTTTTTCAACATCGACAATCGCTGGCGCTCTGATAAACACGGCATTGAACGGTTCGTCGCCTATGACATTGATCTTCAACGGAAACTCAAACGACTCCCTCTGATGGCCGAACGCATTTCTCGTCACGCGAATGCCCATTCCCAGTTTTGACAGCAGGATAAGGCCTGCGCAAGTACCGAGAATCGGCGTGCCCTGTTTTGTAGCGGTCCTTATTTCAGGAGTAATACCCTCTCGATCCATCAGCAGACCAATGGTCGTACTCTCGCCACCGGGTATGACGATCGCATCGCACGAGGGAACCATTCCGCTGTGTTTAATGGCGACAACTTCACCACTGCGCTCGGATAGCGATAGCTCCATGGCTTTTATGTGGCTCTCGATATCTCCCTGTAGTGCGATGATTCCGATTTTAACCATATTCTGTAAAGATTACCAACCGCGCGTCTGAAGGACTTCGCCTTCGGACAGGGTGTGAGTGTCAATCCCCTTCATCGCACTGCCCAGTCCTTTAGAAATCTCTGCGAGTACCTCAGGACGATCATAATTGTTCACCGCATCCACGATTGCCCTTGCCATTTTCTCCTGGCATTCTGCCTTGAAAATACCAGAGCCCACAAAAACTCCGTCCGCTCCTAATTTCATCATTAAAGCTGCATCTGCAGGCGTGGCAATTCCACCCGCAGCAAAGTTGACGACGGGCAGTCTCTGCATCTCCATACTCTCTCTCACGAGCTCGAATGGTGCTTCGATTCCCCGTGCAACGCGTTGCATTTCCTCATCACTTTTGCCTTTTAACTCTCTGATTGCACCCATGATAGATCTCATGTGTCTAACCGCCTCTTTAACGTCGCCAGTTCCTGCCTCACCCTTTGTTCGTATCATCGCTGCCCCTTCGTCGATGCGACGCAGGGCTTCCCCAAGGTCCCGTGCACCACACACGAATGGTATCATGTACTTTTTCTTGTCGATGTGATATTTTTCGTCCGCAGGCGTCAATACCTCTGATTCATCGACCATATCGACGCCCAGCGCCTCGAGTATTTCCGCCTCGACAAAGTGTCCTATTCGCACCTTTGCCATTACTGGAATCGTGACCGCATCCATTATCTCCGTTATGACAAGTGGGTCCGCCATCCTTGCCACTCCCCCGGCTTTTCGGATATCTGCCGGCACAGCATGGAGTGCCATCACAGCTACGGCGCCGGCCTTTTCCGCGATCACTGCCTGCTCTTTACTGGTGACATCCATGATGACGCCGCCTTTTTGCATTTTGGCAAAACCGCGCTTGAGTAGCTCAGTGCCATGTCTTAGTTCTTTTAATTTCATCGCCTTTCTCATTTTATACTCACCCTTATTTTCGGCATCTTCAATGATAAAGCTGACGATAACAATATATTTTTTATCGGACGGGATGAATTTTTTTACCATTCACTCGAACCAGTGGTTTTGAAATATGCCGTCTTGCAGATGGAGGGACTTCATACAACCCTAGCTCGAGATATCTTTTTATTGAGATATGCTCTGGTTTATCAGCAGCTGTTCCGCACTTTTTACATCTATATCCCTGGTGTCTGCCAGCCGACTTCATTCTTTTCCCGCATGTACATATTGGATTTTGCTTGGTGAACTGGTCGGCGAGCGATATAATTTCTATTTTCTCTAAGTTGATGGTTCGGTCCTTCATGCCACCATAAACTATTACTTCATCACCAATGCATAACTTCCGCACCACATCTCTGAATCCCTTCGTCGGCTCGTACGCTGCACAGTCAATCTTGTGACCGTTCTCTGCAATGGTGAAGAAGACATGCCCTCCTTGGATTGAATGTGGCTGTTTGACCACAGTACCACTCAGGATATATGAGCGTTCATTTTTTGCAGAGGCGATATTTTCGCGCATTAAGTGTGCATCAGTGCCCTGATTGGTTTTGAAAATGATGTGACGCTCCAATGGCTCTGCTTTGATGATTTCAAATGCATTTTGGATTGCATTGATATCGCCGCCCCTAATTCCAAATAATACTGGGCACGGTGAGCTTGGCGCGAATACGATTATACCGTTGGAAACGTCTATCGTATCCCATATCAACGGATATGTTGCCTTATCTGCTTTTAATACGGATTCTTTGTCGATATTCCGTGGAGTGCCGTATCGCCCCTTTTGACGATAAGCTATCAACTCATATGTAGGATCTTCCTCAAGTGTTGCCCCGATGGCAGCCAGTGCACCGATGACGCCCCGTCCATTTTTGAAGCTGTATACTTTACCATACTTTTTAGCGAGTTCCATCGCCTCTGGGATGGTAACGACATCCTGTATCACGCGCCTGGAGAATTCCCTGATCGCGGGGGGAACTCCCGCCGTCTCCAAAAATACAATCCCGGGATTTGTGTTTGGATCATTAAATTCTGCCATTTCTTCTACTGTACTGACGACGATATCCTCAATTTGAGACTCCTGCCCTTTGTTGACATGAATTTGAATTGCGATTGCACCATTCCCTCTTGTCTTGTACCTGATGTTCGGATTAAGTCTGATTAATTTGGGATGGTCGACCATATCTCCATAGTTCTGCAATCGTTCCACTAACACTGCTGCCAGATAAGTGGTGCACATTCTCATTTTTGAGTCCGTATCATCAATTCCGATGAACATCGACATAAATTGAATATTGTATCAAATACATAATATTTATAGAAGTATTTATTATATTAGGGCATTGGATGAGTAAATAATGCATCAAGATTTACACATAGCTAAGGTTTTAGGTGTCTTAGAGCGCGCCAGATTTATTACATCAGAACGATGTAATGTGAGGGCAGGGAATTTCGATTTTGTGGCACGACGCAGACATCTATTGCTGATATTAAAAGTGCTCAACAACATCGACGGGCTAAGTGCATGCACTGCAAATGAGATGAGATGTCTTGCGGAATGCCTATTTGGTTCTCCCATCGTCATCGGAGAGATGGTAAACAAGCGACTGCTGGAAAGAGGGGCAGTACATCTTCGTTATGGCATACCATCTATCAACGTTGAGACATTATATGATTTTTTTGTAGAGAGTGCTCCACCGCTAGTATATGCCGCACCAGGGGGATTGTATGTTCATATTAATGGGGATGTATTGCGAGAGGTCCGGATAGATAAAAATATTTCATTGGGGGAGCTTGCTTCCAGACTGGGCGTATCCAGACGTACTATCAGCAAATATGAGGGGGGGATGGGCTTAACTGTTGAAATGGCATTGAAGATAGAATCCATCTTGGATGTGCCGTTGGCGCGTCCTATTGGTTTATTATATCTGCGATCTCAGAAAGAGTCACCACAGGAGGCGGCATCTCCATCATCGATAGAACGGGCAATCTTATCCATGTTGATCGATATGGGATTCGACGTCATACACATGGCACATGCTCCATTTAATGTGTTGTCTCAGGACCGTACGGTTACCATACTCGCAGGAGTTAGTAGATACACCGACACTATGATGAAAAAAGCGAGGTTTATGAGCAGCGTTTCCGATGTTGCCAACACCATATCAGTATTTATCATTGATGGCGCATCTAAGTCATCCCAGATAGAAAACACCGTACTGGTCGAAAGAGACGAATTGGAGAATGTCGATGATTCTGGTGATTTTATTACCCTAATTCAGGACAGGATGAATAAATCCACAAAGATTATATAGAACTACTAACAGTTATCTCTCGTTATTACCCAATTAATGGAGGTATAATAGTGACAGGACAACTAAGTGGACAACCAATATTGATTTTAAAGGAAGGTAGTCAGAGAACGAGGGGCAGAGAAGCCCAGAGTATGAATATCATGGCGGCAAAGACCGTTGCAGATGCCGTGAGAACTACTTTAGGTCCAAAGGGCATGGACAAGATGCTCGTGGACTCATTGGGAGATGTCGTCATCACAAACGATGGCGTAACCATCCTGAAGGAGATGGATATCGAGCATCCAGCTGCAAAGATGATGGTGGAGATCGCGAAGACCCAGGACGACGAGGTCGGCGATGGTACCACTACTGCCGTCGTTCTTGCAGGAGAGCTGTTGAAGAAGGCGGAAGCTCTTTTAGAGCAGGATATCCACCCGACGATTATCGCGTCTGGGTATCGAATGGCGGCCGAAAAAGCAGTGAGTATTTTGGACAACATTGCGATATCGGTGTCTGCGGATGACGAAGAAATGCTTCGGAAAGTCGCATCTACTGCAATGACCGGAAAAGGCACAGAATCGGGAAGGGATATATTCGCACCAATGTGCGTAAAAGCAGTCACAGCCGTTCTCGAAGACGGGGTAGCTGATGTAGATAATGTCAAAGTTGAGAAGATAGTGGGAGGAACTATCGGAGACTCTGAGCTCATTGAAGGCATAGTGATCGATAAGGAGAGAGTACATCCAAGCATGCCCAAGCGCGTCGAAAATGCAAAGATATTGCTCTATGACGCAGCGATCGAGTATAAAAAGACAGAAGTTGATGCAGAGATATCCATAACATCTCCAGACCAATTGCAAGCCTTCTTGGATGAAGAGGAGCGCATGCTGAAGGAGATGGTAGATAAAATCAAAGATAGTGGTGCAAGCGTTTTACTCTGCCAGAAGGGCATCGATGATCTGGCGCAGCATTATCTAGCCAAACATGGTATCTTGGCTGCACGACGTGTTAAAAAGTCCGATATGGAGAAATTAGCTCGTGCAACCGGTGGATCCATAGTGACGAGTCTTGACGAGATTGAAGAGGGTGATCTGGGCCGCGCAGGATTGGTCGATGAGAGGAAGATCGCAGATGATGATATGATGTTCATCACAGAATGCGAGAATCCGAAATCAGTATCGTTGATTATACATGGCGGAAGCGAACACGTCGTCGATGAGGTCGAACGTGCTGTGCATGACGCACTGCGTGTAGTGGGAGTCGCGATGGAAGATAAGGAAGTCGTGGCAGGGGGCGCAGCTTCAGAAGTAGAGGTTGCACTCGGACTCAGGAGATATGCGACTACGGTTGGCGGGCGTGAACAGCTGGCTATCGAGGCATTTTCGGATGCGCTGGACACCATTCCCAGGACATTGGCGGAAAACGCAGGTCTTGACCCAATCGATGCACTGGTATCGCTGCGTGCTCAACATGAAAAGGGTAACAAGACTGCAGGACTGGATGTAAACACCGGCGACGTCATAAACATGCAGGAAGCTGGCGTCATTGAGCCATTGAGAATCAAGACACAGGCAGTGAAATCTGCAGCCGAATCTGCCACCATGATTCTGAGAATCGATGATGTGATTGCGTCCAGCGGTCAGAGAGGGGGAGGAGAACCCCCAGGAATGCCGCCAGGCATGGGCGGAATGGGCGACATGGGAATGTGATTTTAAGTACCCAAAACCCCTCCGAATGAAAAGGGCCTTGTATTCTCAATTAGGAGAATCTGGCCCTCCATCACTTTTTTATTTTTTTTATAAATATGAACAAGGGCCAAATAATAGTGGACAGACTGCTTGAGATATACGGACATCCTATTTTGGAGGATGATGATCCGTTCCGCACGTTGATAAATACGGTTCTGTCGCAAAATACCAATTATAGAAATACTGACATTGCATTTCAAAACCTGTTTTCCAGATTCAAGACGGCAGAAGATATCGCCAACACGAACATAGACGAACTCGTGGACTTGATAAGACCTGCAGGATTACACAATATAAAAGCCAGACGAATTAAAGACATGTCAAAGTTGATAATGACGAAATATGGCGGAGATATAAATCGTGTGATTCAAAAGGGCGTGGACGAGGGGCGAAAGGAACTTATGAGTATAGATGGAATAGGTCCCAAGACTGCGGACTGCGTACTTCTTTTTGCAGGAGGATATGACGTTCTGCCAGTGGATACGCACATATTCCGTGTGGCAAAGCGGCTTGGACTTTGCACCAACACCCATGCCGATCACGAGGGGGTAAAGACTGCTCTGGAAAAACAGATTTCGCCAGAGAAGCGCGGTCCAGCGCACGTTGTACTGATATCCTTTGGCAGAGAATACTGTCGGGCGAGAAATCCCAGATGTGAGGAATGTCCGTTTGGTGATTTATGTGAGTTTAAGGGTTTACCCTTATCCTCTGCTTCCCCTTCTAAATAGTCGCTTAGACGAGCCGTATCGTCTCCAAGTTCATCGGTGCTCTCGTTTCTATACCATATTTCGCATATATCGAACTTGCCAGATCTATGCACTTGCGTTCATCGCCGTGATTGGTCAGAACCCGCTCCGGTCGCGGCTTCATGCGTCTGATATAGCTCATCAACTGTCGTCGATCTGAGTGACCGGAAAATCCATCTACGGTCTCTACCCTTAAGTTGATCTTGACCGTCTCCGTCTTGCCATCGCTCGAGAATGGGATTTCGCTCCAGCCTTTCTGGATGCGTCGTCCGAGTGTTCCTTCTGCCTGATAACCTACGAATATTAGCGTGTTTTTACTATCCGAGGCAAACGCCTTGAGATACTCCATCACCGGTCCGCCGTTCAACATGCCGGATGTTGCGAGCACCACTGTAGGATCTCCTTCGATAATCTTCTGGCGATTCGCCGGCTCGACCTGGACAAAACAGTCTGAGGTGAATGGATTCAGTCCTTTGTGGAAAATAAGATCTCGAAGTTCATTGTTCAGATATTCAGGATATGTGGTATGAATTGCAGTAGCTTCCCAGATCATACCGTCCAGGCATACGGGCACCTTATCGATTAGGCCTGTTCTAATCGCCTCCTCTAATACGATCATGACTTCTTGACTTCTTCCAACGGCGAATGTCGGGATCAATACTTTTCCGCCCTTGGCAATCGTTTGCCTTACGATAAAACACAGTTTTTGTTCTGCTTCACGTCTTGATGGTTGATTATCCCGACTCCCTCCATAGGTTGCCTCCATGACGATGGCTTCCAGTCTCGGAAACTCGTTAACGGCTGGGTCGAATAATCTGGTCAATTCATATTTGAAGTCGCCTGTAAACGCCACATTATATAATCCATCTCCGACATGGAAGTGTGCTATGGCAGACCCGAGTATATGTCCAGCGTTATGAAACGTCAATCTCATATCAGGGGCTATGTCTGTCACATCTCCATAATCCAGCGCAATGGCATGTTTTAACCATTTTCTTATCATAGCTGAGTCATATGGCGCTTTCTTCGCTTCTCTGGCAGCGACCTCTATGTAATCCAGCTGTAGCAAAGACATCAAGTCCCTAGTGGGAGGGGTTAGATATATGGGCCCTTCGTACCCATATCTGAATAATAGCGGCACCAGTCCCCCATGGTCGAGATGGGCATGTGTGATGACTACTGCATCGAACTGGCTTAGTGGACTGGCCTCTGGCACGTATAAATATGGCATACCATTATCTTCTGACCCGACGTTGACGCCACAATCGATTAACACTCGCGTCTCTGGCGTTGATAATATGAACGCGCTCCTTCCGACCTCTCTACAACCGCCTAAGCCCGTCATACGTATCCATGAATCTTTATGCGTTATATCGCGGTGGATTTTTCTGCCGATTTGTTTTAAAACAGCTTTCCTATTCTCGCTTTCAGACCGCATGTACTGGCGTATATTTTTCACGGTAGAGGACTCAATAGGTGGCGTTCGGATCACCTTGGGGGTCCATCCAATGCTCTTCGTAATTTCTCGAAGTGTGGCGCCATATCGTCCTATTACCAATCCTGGCTTTTGCGCCTCGATGATGACTTCGCCCGTATCTGCCTCAAAGTAGTGATCGGTAATCCCTGCATCTACTGAAACGATTTGTCCGATATTTTTGATAGCATCTCCTGGATCGACAAGTACCTTGGGATCTGGTCGCACGACAATGCGTTTACGTAACTCCTTGGCGAGTATTCGAATTACATCTCCATTGTCTGCAAATTTTCGTGGATCCTCTGTATATATTACCAGCATTGGACCTTCAAAATCAAGATCTGATATGGTCACGCCAGCGGGTAGGCTGTTTTTGATTTTTGTTCTAAGCTTATCAAGAACGTCTTCTACTGACATCGTGTTTTCATTCTCCTGGCGCTATTGGCGCTAGAATGGATATAAAATATGAATCTAAAACGATTATACTATAGTTTGTCGACTATTTTGGATATCTCTATCGGATCTACTGTCCTATACTCTTCTGGCGTAATAGTTACCACTTCGATTCCGTTACCTGAAGCGGAATCCCTCTTGATGGCTGTGTACACCGCACGTATGGCAAGGACGACGCCATCTCGCAGTGGCATGTTCTCTTTGTATCTATCCTCCAGGACGCCATATGCGATTGGCGATCCTGAGCCGGTAGCGACTGCCTTTCTCTCCTCGATCTGTCCGCCCAGTGCATCCAATGAATATAAACCAGGGCCTTTTTTATCTATTCCGCCCACGATCAGATGAACCAGATATGGAAAATACTTTTGATTGAATAGAATGTTGGACAGCAAGGTTGCCATCGCACTGACCGCCATCGGATTCTCTCTTCGTATTTTGTAGAGTTTCGCCTCTGCTGAGATCATTCTTATAAGGCTCTGCGCATCACCAACTGCACCAGCCGTGGCTATACTCAATCTGTCGTCGATCTGATATATCTTCTTGGCATCTTTACTTGCGATAAAATTGCCCATTGTAGCTCGCTTTTCGCTTGCTAGTACAACGCCGCTCTCACAGGCTAATCCAACGGTAGTAGTGCCTTTGTATTGATTATCGTCAACCATCGTCATACCTCTGATTAAAAGTAGAAAATCAGTTATGCAAAGTCAAATTAGTTATCTATGTATTTAATACTATCGCTTCACGCACCCTTATCAATTCTGATATGGTGATAAAACAGCTTGATCGCTTTCATATATTTACCTCAATTCTTTGAACCTATCTACTGTCAAATCTGCATCTCTAAGGACGCTTTTTAAGACATTAAGATAGAGGATTTCTCTTGCTCATACTGCTACTTCCAAAGAGGTCTGAGCTGATAGATTCAATGAGAGGAATATCCTCCTTATTTCCCATTCTATCCTCAATATGAAGACGAATTGCGTCTTTGGTGTTTTCTAAAGCTTCCTCATAACTATCACCCTGAGTATAACAGCCTTGAAGTTCGGGAGAGGGGGCAATAGTATCCGTCTGCATTCTTTTCAATCACCACAGAGAGTCGATAGTTCTTCGTTATTTAACTTCACCGCGTCCCCTATAAAGGTAATAGCACCTTATCCTTAATAACCTTTATTTGAGAGCATAACGACGGCTAAGCAAAATAGTCCCCCCGCCTAACGGCCGCAGACATACGAAGTCGTTCCCGAAGGGAACGATTTGAGCGTAGCCCGATAGGGCGTAGCCGTATGTCCGCTGTTATCCGAGTGCTTTAACACCAGAATTCGAAAGAATTCTGAGTTTTGATTTGGGCACTTATTTACCGTATACATTCTTCCTATGACCAACTTTTAAAACTGAGATGTGAAGCTTTTTGTTATCGATATCCATTATGACTCTATAATCACCCACACGCATCTTATAACCTGGGTCTCCAGCTAGTTTGGTTACATATGCCTCAGGCCTTATTTTAATCCTCCCTAATACTGCAATTATTCGCTCTTGAACATTTTTTTCCATCTTTTTAAGCTGTCTAAATGCTTTGTCTGAGAAAATGATGTCATAGGTCATAGTCCCAGCTCTTTCCTGACCTCTGCTAGTGTATGGGACTTGCCGGCTTTTATTTCTGCACGGGCTTGTGCTACCTCCCTTTTTGTCTGTTCGCTTAGTTCCTGAGAATCTTCCACTAAATCCCAGATTACTTCCTCATAGGTTTCTTTGTTAAAGAACTTCCTATTAATGAGCTCTTTTTGCAGTTCTTCACTTATTTGGATTGAAGTTGCCATGGTGCATCACCATAGCGTACTATAGTTTATTATAGTATATATGATTTCCCCTTGTTTATGCTCAAATCAAAATGTCGTATAACGTTTTGCGCATGTTGAAATCCCATAGGGATTACAACTCCGTCAGAGGTCACAGATGAAACATCTGTGAGATTTGCCAGATTGAAAAAGTCACAGATCGGAGATCTGTGACTCCACCAGATGTTCCATCTGGTGCATCTGGCAGAGCTGCAATGGAATTGCAGCACCGCCTAAATCTTTGATTTAGTCGGCTTCGATTTAGTCGATCTTCGATTTAGTCGGTCTTCGATCTGCGACATGTTGAAACTCTAATAGGAGTTACAACTCTCGCAGATCTCTGATCTGCGACAAAAAGAAGTTGCCGAAGGCAATTTGGGCGGAGCATAGCGAAGCCTTTTATCCGCTGTTAGGCGATGTTGCGACATTCTAAACTCTTTTTTTCGATATATCACCTTTTATCCCAATCATTACACTCTCAAAAGGAATATCTTTCCCACTTTTGCTTAATGCCTCTTTGGCAATATGGACAAGTCCATAACAGCAGGGAACTTCCATATGAAGAACTGTTAAACTTTTTATGTTTGAACTTTCTATTATCTGCTCAATTTTGTTTACATAAGTATCAACATCATCAAGTTTAGGGCAACCGATAGCAATCGCTTTCCCCTTCAGAAAATCGCGGTGGAAATCAGCGTAGGCAAAGGGAACACAATCGGCAACCAAAATCAGATCCGCATTCTGGAAATATGGGGCATGAGGGGAAACCAGATGAAGTTGTATCGGCCACTGCCGAAGTTGAGGAGTGTGCCTCACCCCATCCATTGACTCCTCCTCGTCCTTTGCCCAGCCGAGCGTCTGGGCTGAAGTACAGGGGCCTATTCCGGGGTGTGAATGATGTTGTGGAAGTTCATGTGCATGCTCTTTTAGATGTTTTAAGTGTTTCTCCAAGAGTTCTGGTGATTTTTCTTTAATATGGGCAATCACCCCTTCCTCGTCATACTCTTCAACTTCCATTTCCTCGATAGTCAGCGCACCCTGTGGACAGTCGCCCAGACATGCGCCGAGTCCGTCGCAGAAATTATCTTTGACGAGTTTAGCCTTTCCCTCAATGATCTGGAGAGCTCCTTCTGGACAGGAGGGGATGCAAAGCCCGCATCCGTCACATTTTTCTTCGTCGATCTTGATGATTTTTCTTTTTACTTTTGCCATTTGTTCAACCTCCGTTAAGAACTCTGAAATCCTTTCTTTTATAATATCCAACGCCATACGATACTGTTCACTCTCTTATACAATTTTCGACTTGTCGTTATAAATAATATCTTGTCCTCTCAATACTTCTAATCTGTTGCTTTTGGGTCTATTTCATTTGCAGGACATGTTCCTGCACTTACAAATCCCAGATTTGAGCTATTATTTATTTCTTTGTAAGAGCCTCAGCAATCTGACTTTCTACATGAGTTCTCTACGCATACAAATGTCATCTTTTTCTTTTTTTAACTTTTTGTAGAGTTCTTCTTCGCCACATTCGTGGCACTCCTTTATCTTAATCGTAGACGTTCGTATATTGGCCGCTCCGATGGACACTTATCAAACAGTATCATCTCCACTTTTCTATATTTTAATTCGCCACGTTTTCCATTGCTCCAACTAAATACTTTACTGAAGACATCGATAACTCTATGTTCTTCATTCTGAAAATAATGACATCTCTGAAGTAAACTGACATAGGTGACATTTTAGCAATGTGGGATTGAAATAAGCTTCACTCTGCTGGCGTTTATTGTGATGAGAAATAAATTCAGGAAAATACAGTCAAATTGCCAGAAAACCGACAAATTAATAACCAAGGTAGTTGTACTATTTTTAGATGGACGAATTAATAATTGCCCGGGAGTACGGGAAGTCTCTCCAATCTCAATTATCGGGAAAAAAGATAATAGAGGTTGTGGGCAATAGACGTGAGGGTTTGCTGAAAAACGCGATCGATACTTTTAGTGAAGATGTGCTATTTGTCAATACTATAAAGGGATATGAAACAGTTCTTAAAGAGCATTTAGACGAAAGTTGCACATTGCACACACTATCTGAGGGCTACTTTGACATAAAGCTGCAGATAAAAGATGTGAAGGGTTTGCGAAAGTTGGTAAAGCAGTTCGTAAACGAGCTTGTAACAAGTATAAAAATGAACAACCGGGAGCTTGCGATAATATATAGGGCAAACGATTTGCCGCCCACCATATTTGGATTTGAACCAAATCTCATAAAGGAAGAGTTCTGGAGACTTTTAACAATGGATTTAAGGGCTACAGACTCAATGTACTTGTTCGTATATGAAGAAAATGAGTATCAAGTAGATATACTCTCACAGTTTACGGATGCCATAATACGAATGTCGAGTTCTGCACCGCCACGGGTGTGGAGCGTGTTTTAGATGAGAGTGGCAAACTTATTATTTTTTACATCGCCCTTCATAATCTCTGCAGTTCTCACGTGGTATTTTTCCGTTCACAATGCACTAATGATATTGTCGTACTTCCTTTTTCTCGGAATGGTGATTGGTTTTTTCACGTTTATTATTCTCATCAAGCAGTACATAGATGCGAGAGGTTACGTGCCGAGTATCGTTGATAGGTATGCAAAATACAACACCGTAGCGGTAATACCAATATACAATGAAAGTCCTAAGCTCGTTAAAGACACCGCCTTGTCGGTTCAGTTAGCACTAGGGGGAGGAGATGTTTACGTCCTTGATGATTCGACTGATGAAAATATAAGGGATGGAATTGACGACTTGAAAAAGCTTGGAATAAACATTTTGCGAAGGGGGACTAGGAGAGGTTTCAAAGCCGGGGCGATAAACGACTTTCTAGAGGCTTACGGGAATAAGTACGAGTTGATAGCGATATTCGATGCAGACCAAAGACCTATAAGCGCCTTCCTCGAGGAAATTCTCAGTTATTTCAGCGATCCAAAGGTAGCCTTCATCCAAATTCCTCAAGCTTACACAGAAACCGAAACCGGAGTTGGTGTCGCTGCTTACTGGCAGCAGATACCCTTTCTCAGAATCATTATGAGGGGGAGGAAAAGCAGTGCCTTCAGCCTTGGAAGCGGGTCAGTTTTCAGGATAGACGCCTTGAAAGAAATAGGGGGTCTGGACGAAGACAGTGTCACAGAAGACGTTTCATCATCTGTGGACCTACATGCTAAAGGATACAAGAGCGTTTACATAGATAAGCCGCTTATTTGGTACGGCGAGCCCCCCAAGGACGTGAAAGCCTATTTTACCCAGCAGGCGAGATGGTCTCTGGGTGGTTTTCAGCTTTTGCCTAAACTGCTAAGATCTAATCTAAAAATCCGCCAATTCATCGATTACATTACTTGTTGGAAATATTGGTTTAAAGAAGGTCCGTTGACGGTCTTTGAGATACTGGCTCCAATCTTTTTTCTTTTGCTGGGCATGCATTTTTTGAGGATTGATGCCATATTATATCTCATCGTTTATGCCCCTTTCTTTCTGTCCACGCATGCTGTTTTCGCATTTACCACTAGAAATTTCTACGGTTTTAAAGGTTTCGTTTACCATCAGTCGATCGAACTACTTGCCTTTCCCGCAGTAACAGCATCCTTCATTGCTTGGATGTTAGGGAGAAAAAGGTCATTTGCAGTAACGCCGAAAAAAGCTGGGAAAGTTTCACTAACGATAACCTCTATTCAGTCTATAGCTGTGATTCTGCTTATATTATCAGTTATCAAGGGCATGCATGAACTGATACAATTTAATTTATCGAATCTGTGGTTCTCAACTCTCATAAACGTATTCTGGGCAGCATACCTCATACCTTTTCTTATCTTTGGATTATATATCGCACATAAACATTACGATGAAAAGACGGAAATTGGAATGATAGAGGGAGTATGATGTTTACTAAATGTTACATCCCTCCCCCGACATTATAGTAAATAGGCTTTTAAGATTTGCTCAAAGGCTGATGCGATACGAGACGTCGTCCAGTATTATGCGGAATATATACGCGGCTTAGGGGGTCGTGACACATAGGAGAGAAAGATGTCAGCAAGGAGCGGGTTAATAAAGAAGGTCCAAGATTACATAAAGGGTAAGGAAAGGATTGCTGCAGACGAGGTAAGCAATGCTCTCAGAATAGATATGGGTATGGTGAATGAAGTTTTATTATATCTCTGACAGGAAGGGTTTGGGTGGAACCAGAATGAATGACGAGAAGATAAGATGTGTTGACAGAAGGAATATCCAGTCCCAGACTGATCCAGCAGACCTGTAGATAGAGCGATCTATATTTTTGACGAAGGAAGACCCAAGCCATCGCAGAGGTCGTGAGAACCTGGAGGGTGTTGAAATGATCGAATTTGGCTAATACGCCCTTGCCATCAACACGACTTTATCCGTTTCCTTGTTGCAGACTGGACATTTTCCCCTTTTGGTCTTCGCCAACTCGCCGAGCATGTCTGCATCTTCCATTTTCATGCCACATTCCTCTCCGCCGCACCAGCTGATCTTTGCTATGCCCTTGCGGATTGCAATTTTAACCTCATCCAGCGTCTTACAATCGACGATTCTCGCATCGAACGATTTCCTCGCCCGCTCATAGAGGTTTGCGTGTATTTCCTCCAGCTTTTGCCCTATCGCCTCAACCAATTCAGATTGTGATATGGATTCCTTCTCAGAGGTGTCCCTCCGCACGAGCGTAACCATATTTTCCTTCAGGTCTCGCGGACCAATCTCTATCCTCAGAGGGACACCTTTCATCTCCCACTTATAGTATTTGGCACCAGGTCTCTCGTCCGAGTCGTCCAGCACAACCCTAAAACCAGCATCGACCAACATATCATGAACATGTTTACACGCATGTAGTATTTCTTTTCCATGTTGAAGTCCCTTCGGGCGAAGACGGTCGAAGACCGCCTTCTCAAGAAAACACTTCGCAGAAGTGTTTTTGACTACAACTCCACCAGATCTCCGATCTGGTGCAGAGCCGAAAAGAATGGGAATTATGACGACTTGAGTCGGCGCAACTTCCGGCGGCAACACCAGTCCCCTGTCATCGCCGTGCACTGCTATGACTGCCGCAATGCACCGCTCTGAAATGCCATAGCATGTTTGGTGGACATACTGTTGCTCGCCATTGATGTCCTCATATTGAATGTCAAACGTCTTGGCGAAATTGGTGCCAAGATGATGAATCGTTCCGATTTGAAGGGTTTTCCCATCGGGCATCAGGGTGTCCACCGCCATCGTGTAGTCCGCTCCTGGAAACTTGTCCCACTGTGGACGCTTGGTTATGACGTGTGGAATCGCCAGCCGTCTGTAAAACTCAGAATAGATTTGCATCGCTTCGCGTACCTGATTCTCAGCATCATCCCATGTCGTGTGAGCTGTATGCGCCTCTTTAAATGATGTGATCTCCCTGAGCCGTATGAGCGGACGCGTATGCTTCGTCTCATATCTAAACGTATTTACTATTTGATATATCCTCAATGGCAGATCCACATGTGAGCGTATCCAGAGCTTGAACATGGGGTACATTGCTGTCTCCGATGTTGGACGCAATGCCAGTGGGACTTCTAAAGGCGTGGACCCACCTCTTGTGACCCAATAGACCTCATTCTCAAAACCATGGATGTGTTCCGCCTCTTTCATGAACTCATTTTCTGGTATCAGCAGCGGAAAAAGAGCCTCTTGATGATCCACGTCCAACAATGACTTTAAAATGGAATACACCTTGTTTCTGAGCGCAAAGCCAAATGGATGCCACACACAGAGTCCTTTGATAGGGTATCTAACGTCTGTGATATCTGCCACGGAAAGTATCTCGTTGTACCATTCACCGAAATCTTCTTTTTTTGGAAGTGATTTTGATTTCACATAATCCCCAACGCCACTTTATAACTTAACAAGTTTATAAAAGCAGTGTTTAAAAGCAGTAAGTATTCAGCAGCCAAGATATTCGTAGCATCATATTCCCAACATCATTCTTAATGTATTCCTCAATCCAGGAGATAGTCCCATCATCAGAATCGCCAGTTTTAATATATTACCGAGTTTATCGCCCTTATCCTTAAACTGGGTGTTGAGAATATATAAAATCGGAATGACCACAACGAGCTTCAACGGATACATCACCATCGCAGTACCACTCAATTCTATTAGATACGCTGGCAATATGTGTTTTTCGAGATAACCCAGAAAGTCCACCCCTATGTGGGTGGAGGCTGCATCGAAAAGGTGCGACCAGATGATGGGGATGCTGAAACGATCGTCGAGGAATTTTGACCCCTTCCCCATAAGGTAAATCGCTGATGTAAGTGCTGTTGCAATTCCCATAACTGCGACTGGAACCCACGGGAAAACCACTTCTGTTTTTAAGAGCAGTATCAAAATACTAAGAACGAACCAGGCAATTCCAATATACCCAAACATCGGCGCTATGGCACCTATTCTATTGATTTGACGTAGTCCGACCAACACTAATAATATGATGATACACACGATGAGTACTAAAAAATGGACCAGCGGCGTGATAAACAGATATTTTACTGGAGATGTAAATATTCCAGCGTCTTCCAACACCCTGAGCACTCCACCCACCATAATATATGGCATAACTGCGAGTATAAATTGCCGATCAATTTCGATATTCAGTTTTTCCAGTAACTTTAATATGCCAAAGAGAATAACGACTAGCAGAACACCAAACGTCAGTGTGTTCACAGGATTCCAGCCAGCATCATATATGATGGGGTAGATATAATATTTGAGGATGAATTGTCTAATGGTATCTACCATGGGGTGTTTATTTGAGAGAAGATGACTTAAAGCCCATTGATTCGTTGGAGACGTGTCCTGCGCAAACCCGCGCCTATCGATGGATGCAATTGCCCAGAAACATCGTCATCGACCAAGATGCCATAAACGAGATAGTCAGCGTCTGCAATGACCTTAAACTCCAAGGACGTGCCATGGTCATAACGGGTTTGAATACAAAAAAGATAGCAGGAGAGGTCGTTGTTGAATTGCTGTCCGATGGAGGCTATTATGATACTGACTTGATAGAGGTCTTATCTGCTTCTATGCACGAGGTTGAACGAGTCAAAGGGCGAGCGAACGATATCGGTGCGGCTTTTCTTTTGGGTGTCGGCGGAGGCAAATGCATAGACATCGCAAAACTGGCATCTACTCAGCTGGACATTCCGTTTTTAAGCGTGCCTACCACGGCCTCTCATGATGGAATAGCTTCGTCGCGAGCATCGCTCATACAAAATGGCCAGAGCATATCGATGCCAGCACAAGCGCCAATGGGAATCGTCGTTGACACAAATATCATTGCGTCTGCCCCATATAGATTGCTGGCATCGGGTTGTGGCGACATCATCTCCAACTATACCGCAGTTATGGACTGGCGACTGGCAAAGAAACTGGGCAAATTGCATGGCGCTGATTACAGCGAATATGCAGCAGCCCTTTCCCGGATGACTGCACAAATATTGATCGATGCCCCCACTTCCATCAAACCTGGCTCGGATGAATTTGTTCGCATTGTGGTCAAGGCGCTGATATCGAGCGGAGTTGCCATGAGCATCGCAGGATCTTCCAGACCAGCAAGCGGATCGGAGCATAAGTTCAGCCATGCGCTGGATAGAATCGCATCTAAGCCTGCTCTACATGGTGAGCAATGTGGAGTTGGTGCAATCATGATGATGTACTTGCATGATGGAGATTGGCAGTCCATCCGTGATTCATTGAAACAGATAGGTGCGCCGACCAACGCAAAGGAACTGGGTATCGAAGATAAATACATCATCGAAGCACTGGTTCGTGCCCATGAAATTCGCCCAGAGAGGTATACGATTCTTGAGGATGGTTTATCCAGAGAAGAGGCGGAAGAGCTTGCAAGGACTACAAAGGTGGTATAAACTCAAGTAGGGGCGGAGTTAAATCAGTTCTCAAATACTATTTTTCCTTGGTTTTCCGCTTCTTATCTGATTTTTTGGTCGATTTCTTTGTGGGCTTCTTCGCGGGCTTCTTGGTCGCATCCTCTTTTGGCTTCGTGTATTTCTCGATGTACTGCATCTCTTTGAGATTGGTGTGGGCCAAAATCTCATCGGCTATCCGTCGTTTTGATATTATCCAGCGCTGATCAAATGATAGCGAATATGGAACGATTATCTTTGCTACATCGCCTTGGATTCCAACGTCGAGGTCGGTACGCGCATACAAATCTATAAGCCCTTCTATCTTGGCTTTTGTATCATCTATCCTCTCTTCTATGGCGTAATCATATACTAACTCAGTTCCTGCCAGGGGGTGGTTGAAATCAACACGCGCCCTACGGCCGATTACAATCTCCACGACCCCATTCCTGCCATCTATACTGACTTGCATTCCTGGTTGCGGTCTTTCTTTAAACTTGGTTATCGAAAAAGTCTCGATTAACGCAGGATTCCGATCGCCAAACCCCTTTTCAGGTGGCATCTCCACAGAACCACCGTACCCAGTATCTTTTCCCACCAAGTCATCTTCTAACCCTTTTACGGCATGTCCAACTCCGACTACGACCAGCTGCGGCTCATATTTTGCCTTTTCGTCGAAGGTGCCCGCTTCTTTTGCGATATTCTCATCAGTCGTATCGAAGACCACCTCGTTCTTCAGTCGCCCCGTATATGAAATTTTGACAAAATCTCCGTTTTTGATAAGCATAGTATAGCCTTAAGCAACTACTTAATATAAAAAAGTTCATCTCCTACCTATATGATAGAAGTAGAAATCAAATCACCAATAGATGAGCCAGATGAAATTCGACGCAGGTTGTCCCGGATTGGCGCTACCTTCATGACAAAAGAGAAACAGGTCGATATATATTACAATGCGCCTCATCGTGATTTTGCAGAGACGGATGAGGCGTTGCGCATTCGGGTTGGAGGAGACATCACTCTGACGTATAAGGGTCCGAAACTGGACTCGTTCAGCAAGACGCGCGAGGAAATCTGCATATCGCTTGGAGATACAGATCAGGCAACTGCGATGCTTAAAGCACTTGACTTTAAGGAGGTTGCGACGGTCGTCAAGGTGCGAGAAACATATCGACTAAACGATTTGATTATTTCGATCGATGACGTGCGTGACCTTGGCATGTTCATCGAGATAGAGTCCATGTCAGGCGCGGATTATCAATCTGCCCTTGGTAGGGTATTCGAAATGCTGGACAGGCTAGGATTGGAGAAGGAAAATACGATCCGTGAGTCATATCTCGAACTCATTCTTAGCAGTTGAAGATTTTAGACCATAACTGATTTCGATGAAGGCGACCTCAATTTCCGCGCCAATATCAACGACCGCTGCCAGTCCTCTGGACGCTTGTCCAGGGTTCATAATGGTCGTGTTTCCAGACCTGACAACTCCGCGCGCTTCATGTATATGTCCGCAGACGACCATATCGACTTGGCTTAATATTTCTCGTATGGCTTCACTTCCGACGTGAGCCCCTGGCACGGCATCCAGAGAATTCTTTGGTGGTGCATGAGATACCAATATGACCCTTTCATCGCGCTGTGATGGCGGCAATAACCTTCCCAATATATCCCGAATTTCTTCTTCAGACATCTCGAATGGTGTATTGAATGGCGTTGGGTTCGAACCCCCCAGTCCGATGAACGTTATATCACCAAATTTGAAAGACGAATTATGTAGACTGACTGCACCCGATTTCTCTATAACGTCAAGCACGCCTTTTGGGTCGCAGTTTCCCGGAACTGCCATTACGGGCTGGTCATTTCCCAAGATATCAAAGAGCTCCTTGGCTTTTTCCTCGGGCCCAAAATTAGTTATATCTCCTGCCACGAGAATCGCATCTACCATGCCTGCGCGCCCTGAAATGGACGAAATGTTCGAAAAGTCCCCATGTGTATCCGAGATGGCCAATAGTCTCACAGATGTGAATTATATTGCATACGCCTATATAAATATACTACGCTAATTATCATATAATTATGACGAAGGATGGCATTCCAACAGCGCTGAAGATGGCATCGGTTGGAGGTGAACTGGCATTTTCTGTGATAGCGGGAGCGCTGATTGGTTACTTCATCGGAAGATCGCTTGGCGATAAATGGGTCGCGATATGCTTGACATTGGGTGTTTTTTTGGGATTAGCGGGCGGGATTTACCGCATATATCAGATATCCCGCCAGATTTAATGAATAAAGTTAAGAATATGGAAACATAGTTAGCAGAAGTAGGGTGAAACCATGCAGTTGTTGCTTATCCATTCAGATTATATCGAGTACGAGGTAACGAAGGGCACTCCAGTCGCCGAGAAAATTGATGAGTCGTTCGAGAAGGGGAAGATGGAAGAAGTCCTCACGGCGTTTATCGCGGTGGAAGGAGTAGATAAGGCAGACCCCAATGGAGTTGCGGGTCGTGCAATGGGCGAAATTAAAAAGGTCGCTGCCCAGTTGGGTGTCAAGAAGGTTATGCTCTATCCCTATGCCCATCTCAGCTCCGACCTTGCATCACCGCAAACTGCGCTCGGCATTCTTAATGATGTCGAATCTTTATTAAAGCCACATTTTGACGTTGCACGAGCTCCGTTTGGTTGGTATAAGGCATTTAAGATCAGCTGCAAGGGACATCCTCTTTCAGAACTCTCGAGGACGATCAGACCAACGGAAGTGGTTTCAGAGGCACTTAAAGCCGAAAGGACGGTAGAATCACACTGGTATATATTGGCCACAGATGGTACGCTGGCCAATCTGGATGAATTTGACTTTTCCGGGCATCAAAAACTCAAGAAACTCGTGGATTACGAGATATCCAAGAGCAGGACGGTGGATCGAGTACCGCCGCATGTGGAACTGATGCAACGCATGGAGTTAGCGGATTATGAACCTGCATCTGACCCCGGCAACATGCGATTTTATCCAAAGGGGCGCCTTATGAAGAGCCTGTTGGAAAATTACGTGCTTGCCAGAGCCATCGATTATGGCGCCATGGAAGTTGAGACTCCGCTGATGTACGATATGGAACACCCAACGTTGAAGGAATACCTTGACCGTTTTCCTGCACGTCAATATTCGATAGAGTCGGATAAAAGACGATTGTTCCTGAGGTTCTCGGCGTGCTTCGGTCAATTCCTGATGAATCGTGACATGACGATTTCGTACAGAAATCTACCCTTGAAGATGTTCGAATTGACCAGGTACAGCTTCAGACGCGAACAGAGGGGGGAACTGGTAGGCTTGCGCAGGTTGCGCACATTCACGATGCCGGACATGCATACACTTTGCCGTGACATGGATCAGGCTATCGACGAGTTCGGGAAACAATATCAAATGTGCATGGATGTTTTAAAGGGCATTGGACTGGGACTGGACGACTACGACGTCGCCATCAGACTCACTAAAGAGTTTTATGAATCGAATAAAAAATTCATCAACAGATTGGTCAAAATCGTGGATAAACCCGTGTTGATCGAGATGTGGGATAGGCGCTTCTTCTATTTCGTGCTCAAGTTCGAATTTAATTTCGTCGACGCGATGAACAAAGCCAGTGCATTATCGACTGTACAGTTGGACGTGGAAAATGCAGAGCGGTACGATATCAAGTTCATCGATTCCGATAACGAAGAGAGGAGGCCGATCATCTTACACTGTTCTACCAGTGGCGCCATAGAGCGATGCATATATGCATTACTGGAAAATGCCCATATGGATTCACAACAAGGCGGCGTACCCGAGCTGCCGCTCTGGTTATCTCCGACGCAGATCAGGCTGATCTCCATCGCAGACCGTCATATCAAGTATGTCGAGGCTGTCGCAGGGCAACTGGAGAACCACCAGATCAGGGTCGATATCGATGATAGAGATGAAACGGTTGGCAAAAAGATAAGAGATGCGGGCAGAGAATGGATACCGTATGTGGTGGTAATCGGCGATGAGGAGATGAAGAAGGATAAGTTGAGCGTCAATATCAGGAGTGAGAATAAGGGAGAGATGGATACTCATCAGTTGATTAAACACGTGGTAAATAGAACCGCTGGCATGCCCAACAGACCGCTCTCTCAACCAAGAAATTTATCCTCAAGACCAAAGTTCGTATGATATTGATAAGGGGGAAGGAGGGAGAGAGAGTTATAAATGGGGCTGCGGAGATTTGAACTCCAGTCAGAGGACCCCCAGTCCCCTAGGATAACCAGGCTACCCTACAGCCCCCCTTTATCCCTTCACATGCCACGGATTCTGTTCTCTACCTCGATACCAATTTCGGTCAATGAATACGTTTCGCCGTCAGCTTTGACCAACCCTTTTTTCTCGAGACCCTCTAAGAGTTTTATGGCCAATACCTTTGGCATACGCGCCGTCTTGGCGATTTTATTCATTTCGAGAGCACCATTGGAGAGCGCCTGTATTATCTGCTCTCTTTTTCTGTTGCCAGATATGTATCCAATCAATTCTTCCGTCATGATATTAACTTAATATGCGTTACAGTGCGATAAGTTTATTGCCATTTGCCATCTTATAATGTTTTGGTGGACTAGCCTGGGCGATTCGGCGTCGCCTGTCACTCGAAACCGTCGATATGCGATGAGGCGAAGCTTGAGGAAGATATCTCAAAGATAATCCAACCCAAGAATTTTACGATGAAATCTCGTCCTGTGGGGGCAGCTTTGACGCAGGGGCTAACTGGAGAGATTGTCCCTCTTCTTAATTATGGGCACCGGTTTAGATCCGGAAGGGAGCAGACCTACCATAAATGACTGTCGTTCATGGGGGTGCGGGATAGAGGCGAGTTTTTGGATCATTGGGTTATATGCGAGATGGCGACCGATAGCGTGTCCGCCATAATTTAAATATCAAAGGGTACAAGAGATGTTCCCTTAGTCGAGGTCGCCTAGTCTGGTATGGCGCAGGTTTGCTAAACCTGTGTCCCTCCGGGACCCGGGGGTTCAAATCCCTCCCTCGACGTCAAACTTTAAATAAAAATTAAGGGGGTCCGTGGTCTAGTCGGTTATGACGTCGCCTTCACATGGCGGAGGTCACCGGTTCGAATCCGGTCGGGCCCATTATTGTGTGGCTGAACGGCTAAGAAAATCTTTGATTTTCGACCTGTCGGGCCCATCATCAATTGAGCGTAGTATTTATATAATGTCATAATCAAAGTATAATCAATATTCATCAAGGTGACAAATAATATGACAGATTTAATAGAAGAGATCGGCGGAGTCATCACTTCACCACAGGAGATGATGGAGAAGATATCAGAAAAAGACGAACTGAAAGGCGCATTTATAATAGTCTTGCTTACTGGAATCCTGGGCGGAATAAGTGTTAGTGTAATATATTACGCAATGATGCCTGAGATACCGCCCATTCTGTGGATTGTTGGTGTAACGGTCGTCAATATTTTAGGGTGGATGATATTTGCAGGGATATATCATATAATTGCCCTGATATTGGGTGGAAAGGGTACCTACTCTAAAGTTCTACAGCTATATGGATATGCATTTGTACCAGCTTTGTTGGTCTTTCCATTGAGCACGATAACATTTCTGCTTGCCGGTCCGATAGTATCAGCTATTGTGGACCTAATAGGAGTCGTTTGGTATATTATTGTGTATACGATAGCTATAAGTGTAGCAGAGAGGATATCAACAATAAAGGCACTTATCGTGGTCCTGATACCGATCATACTCTTAGTAGTGATATCTATGATATTAGTAGCATGGGTCTTAGCACCTTTGATGCTAGCAACAGTATAGAGGATAGTAAATGGATGAATTAGACGATAAACCAAATAGAAACGAACCAACCGACAAATCAAAGAGGAACAAAAGAGTTGGATATATCTTAATCGC
>CAYPOB010000004.1:33336-35410 GCA_964412405.1 uncultured Methanocellales archaeon
ACGAACCAACCGACAAATCAAAGAGGAACAAAAGAGTTGGATATATCTTAATCGCAATAGTGCTCGTATCAACTGTTGCAGGGATATTATTAATTGCAACTGGAATGGTCGATACGAGAGTTGGCGACTTCTGGATCGTGCGAGAATCGGTCGCAGTGATCCACGTCCAGGGACCCATAATATCTGGGAGCATACCCGGCGGTTTTGGGTTTGCTACGTCAGGGGACGTCATCAATAGCATCCGAGATGCGGAGAACGATCCGTCCGTCAAGGCAATCGTTTTGAGAATCAACAGTCCAGGCGGGACGCCGGCAGCAGCCCAGGAGATCGTAAGGGAGATGGAGCGAACGGAAAAACCAATCGTGGTCTCGATGGGGGACATCGCGACGTCTGGAGCCTACTGGATTTCTGCACCGGCAGACCATATCATTGCCAGCGAAGACACGATGACCGGGAGCTTCGGCGTCATCTGGGTCATTGAAAACAGAGAGGCATATTTCGAGGAAGAGGGAATAAGATACGACGTTTTTAAGTCGGGTGAGATGAAGGATATGGGGGCGCCATGGAGGGGTCTCACCGATGAAGAGATAGATTTGATAAACAGCCTCTTGATGGCAGTTCACATGAGATTTGTGAACACGATAGCAGAGGGCAGGGAAATACCGATAAGCGAGGTGAAGGAACTCGCAGATGGGCGCATATTTTTGGGTGCAGATGCAAAAACCTATGGGTTAATCGATGGATTTGGCAACCTGTACGATGCCATCTATGTCGCAGCCGAGCTTGGCGGGATCGTAGGAGAACCGCACATAGTACATATGAACAGGCCAAGTCTTGCGAGACTGCTATTTGGTGGCGAAGCCACGGCAGAAAAGGATTATGCGCAGTACTTTACGCGTTATTTGGAAGAAAATCTCCACGGGAATATACTGGCCATGCCGCCTCATCAATTTTTCATGTACTCGCGCAACACAATGGTCGCATAACTACCCTTGGATAGCGAGAATTGCATGGTCATGGCCTGATTGATGGCTGTAGTTGGCATGACCTGTGATAGTATCTCCCTCCTACGACCTTTAGACGCGAGTTCTGACATATTCGATATTCTGAAGTTGTCGAGTTCAATTTTCATTTCATCGATGATATACTGTTCGATCTCGCCAGGTATGCCCTCTGCAAATTGTGATTCATATCCCGGCAACGGTGCGGTCACTAATGCCCTTTTTTTATGAATCAGATTGTTTATCCCATCGACGTTGTCATCCGTCGTTCGCTGTATCCGTGAGATATCTGGCAAACCTGCATTTGTAAAGCAGACGATATCCCCTGGAATTGCGCTGGTTAGTGGCAATCCCATTTTAAGCCTGCGGCTCAGAATCCTGTTGAAAACGTATGACTGGTATGCATGGACGAACATTTTCCGGAGCTCGACGGATATTGCCCTGAACGCACCAACATAGTCGTCCCGGTTCCTGGCAAGAACGTTCAACATTGCACGTTCAAATCTCAGATGGGTTGGAAACCGTTTGAGTGCCAATTTAAAATCTCTGGTTTTAAAGAGGTCATCTCTGGCAGTTCGTATGCTCTCCGGCTCTAGTGGAGACGACTTTGCGAGATATATCAGCGCACCCCTTTCAACGTCGCCGTTAACTAAAGCCTCGCCGACCAGATGCGTTATGGGGCGCGGCGTGCCAAATCGCTGGACACCAAAGAAATTCGGAACGCCCCCTACCAGAGTGATCTCGTCGGTTATCGACTCAATCCTTTCACGCGCGATTTTGATAGGTATATCTATATCTCTTATTATTATTTGGAAATTATTGCCCAACAGGTCGCCCATAGCCACTTTTTTATTGGAGCGCCCGATCGTTCTGAGTTCTACACCGGGCAAATTAATGCGTTGAAGCTCCTCTGCGCCCACATCCCAGATGCTTATCTTCTGTTTCGTGAGGGCTTTTTTATCCTTTGTGCCGGCCCAGCTGAGCCGTTTTTGGCTGATACCCAGTGATCTGGATAGAGTTCTGACCAAATGATGCATTTCCCAATCGCGCTTGGTCAATTCGACTATCAGATA
>CAYPOB010000005.1:0-25081 GCA_964412405.1 uncultured Methanocellales archaeon
GTTACAACTCTCGCAGTTCTTCGAACTGCTACATGGTGCATCTTCGAACACCTGAAACTCCTATGGAGTTGCAGGTCCGCCACTTCTTTGAATTGGCGCATGGCACAATTCCACGTTGGCTTCTTTTAAGAACTTCTGTGCATTTATATCGGGATAATCTCCTCGATAAACAACCCTCTTGATTTTCGCATTGATGATCATCTTAGCGCAAAGTATGCACGGCTGATGTGTAGCATATATTGTCGCGTTTTTCGTACTCACGCCATGGATTGCGGCTTGTATAATAGCATTTTGTTCGGCATGAACGGCCCGACAGAGCTCGTGCCGCTCTCCTGATGGTATATTGTTTTGCTCCCTCATGCATCCAATATCCAAACAGTGTGCCATGCCATGCGGAGCCCCATTATACCCTGTTGACAGGATGTGTTTATCCTTTACTATCACGGCGCCAACTTGGTGTCTCAAACACGTCGCCCTCTTTGCCACTACTGATGATATCTCCATGAAATATTCGTCGACAGATTGCCTCATTTTTGCTCTCATATGCTCCCTAATATATTTTTAGAAGAAGTATTAAATGATATATACATATGTATAATGTATATGTTCATTAAGGATGGGTGGCAAAAATGAAAATACAGAAACCGAGAGGTACACGTGATTTTTTGCCGGCAGAAATGACAAAAAGGCGCCTTATCGAGAGTAAAATGCGCCACACCATAGAAAACTGGGGATATCGAGAAGTACAGACGCCTACCTTTGAGCACCTGGAACTGTTCACGATCAAATCGGGAGAGGCAATCGTAAACGAAATATATGATTTCGAGGATAAGGGAGGACGGGCGCTAGCTCTCAGACCAGAGCTGACTGCATCGATTCTGCGGATGTATGTTGATAAGCTACAGATGACGCCAAAACCCCTGAAACTCTATTATTTCGGAAACTGTTTTCGATATGAACGTCCGCAAAAAGGGCGCCTTAGGGAATTCTGGCATTTCGGGGCAGAATTGATCGGCAGCGACCGTCCTGAAGCAGACGCAGAGGTCATCGCACTCGCATCCTCTGTGCTTGACGCGATCGATATTAAGGGAGATTTGCGCATTGGACAACTAAGCGTACTCAGATCACTCGTGGGTTCACTGGATGCGGAAACACGGAGCATGGTCATGAGGTATATCGACAAGAAGCATATCCAAGGTCTTGCTGGACTTCTAGAACGGGTCGGCGCCCACGATATAAAGGAGCCCCTTCTCGATCTGATCAGTTTAAAAGGAGAGGATGCGATGGATAAGGCGCATGAGATAGTCGGCGACCTTCCGGGCCTGGGTCATCTCGAAAGTGTTTTGGACATGTTAAATGCACTTGAAATCGAGTATTCGATTGATTTTGGTATTGTGCGGGGGTTGGACTATTATATAGATACGGTCTTCGAAATCTACGCAGATAACCTTGGTGCGCAGAATCAGATATGCGGAGGAGGTGCCTATCGACTGGCACATCTGTTTGGTGGCAGGGACGTGCCATCTACTGGCTTTGCCATAGGCTTCGACAGGATCATTGAGGCGTTGGGCGTTATACGGATGCCCACTCAAAAGACGGTCGTGGTCGTATCCACCGACAAGACGATATCCGAAGCACAAAAAATTGCACAACGATTGAGGGGACACATTCCCACGAACGTAGACCTGATGGGCAGGAATTTCACTACTCAGTTATCTTACGCCAATGCCATCGGAGCCGCCTATGCAGTCATAATCGGGCCAAAAGAATTACGAGCCGAGAAGGTTATCCTTAAAAATATGGAGACTGCGGAGCAGGAGATGCTGACGCTGGATGAGGTTATTCAGCGCATCGCATGAAAAGAAAGTAATATCGAGGTTGTGATATGGAGAATATACGTACCGTTTCTGAATTGACGGATGTTATAAAGGAGATTCTTGGATCTCACAAAGAGCTGAGAGATGTCCAAGTCCGCGGGGAAATATCAAATTTAGGAAAACCCACCTCCGGGCATATCTATTTTACACTTAAAGATGAAAACAGCCAGATTTCCTGTGCATTCTTTAGCCACAAAAATCGACATATAACTTTCAAATTAGAGGATGGGGTGGGTGTTATCGTCAATGGCTCGGTGGAAGTTTATAAAATGCGGGGCAACTATCAAATCATCGTCGACGAAGTTCATCTGGTCGGCATCGGCGACTTATACCAAAAATTTCTAATTTTAAAAGAAAAATTAAAAAATGAGGGGCTTTTTGACCAAAAACACAAGAAACCACTGCCGGAGTTTCCAGTAACGGTTGGTGTGGTTACTTCTATTAATGGGGCCGCGCTTGCAGATATGCTGTGCATCATCGGGAATCGCTGGCCATTCATGGAGGTCATAATTTCTCCTGCCACAGTCCAAGGAGTAACTGCTGCGCCCACAATTGTCGAAGGAATAGAAAGGCTCAATGAACTTGAGGTAGATGTTATCATAATTGGCAGGGGTGGTGGCTCTTTTGAGGATCTGTGGTGCTTCAATGAGGAAATCGTCGCCAGGGCGGTATTCTCGTCAAAGGTGCCGATAATCTCTGCCGTAGGTCACGAAACAGACTCCTCAATTTCCGATTTTGTGGCAGATGTCAGGGCATCCACCCCATCCAATGCGGCCGAAATATTGGTTCCCGATAAAGACGACATCCAACAGCGATTGAGATCAGATACAGACATGCTATTTCAAAGATTTAAACGCCTTATTCATCAAAGTTACCAAGATATAGACAACTCCGAGCTACATATGATCAATGCTATGAAGTCCATGCTACGATTCTACACACAAGAATACGAACATATTGCGATACGACTGAACGACTTGAATCCACAATCTATTTTGAAGAGGGGCTACAGCATGGTATTAAAGGACGAAAAAGTTATAAAATCCGTTAAAAATATAGAGAAGGGAGATAGGTTGAAAACTATTATGTATGAGGGGAAGGTCGAATCCATCGTAGAGAGAACAGAGGTTGTTTGAAATGAGATCATTCGAGGAAAATATCAAGGAGATAAAGGACATCATATCAAAGCTGGAATCTGGGAAATTGTCCATCGAAGAGAGCATAAGCCTCTTTGAAGAGGGATTGAAACTATCCACGGAATGCCAGGATAGATTGAAAGAAGCGGACATGAAGGTAAAGAAAATCGTCGAGAGGGCGGGAAAAGTATTAACGGAAGAAATACAGCTATAACATCCTGACGCCAAAATTCGCGAACGCGCCTGTTGGAATGCCCATCTTGACCTTTATGTCTTGAACGTATGCACTTGGTGGTCCTCTTCGGAGCAATGTAATCAATTCATTTACTCCGTCTTTTTCTCCTTCAACAACTACATGAACGCGACCATTCGATAGATTGCAGACATATCCCGTCAGGCAAAGGGCAGCTGCATGACGCACAGTGAATGCCCTGAAGCCTACCATTTGCACCCTTCCAGATATATATATCTCTGCACGCGTTTCCATCATGATCTTCACACATCCCTGAACGTGATCTTGACTCCTCTCTGCCTCAACTCCTGTTCAACTATCTCGAAGAATATGCCCTTGTCACTCACGTGCTCATGTCTGCATGGTACTATCTTGCCCCCGTGATATCCCATACTGGTCGTCTCTGCCCCGCAGGATGGGCTCTTCGGCATTCCTATTATCTCGATCTCTGCACCTTTTTCAGCCAACAATTGAATCATGTCCGCATATGGCCTAACTAAGCGATGGCAAAATCTATGGTATTCTGGAAAGTCCAGCTGATTTTTGGTTACTTCCCAGCGATTCAGTCCAAAATAAATGGTTTCAGGACACGGCAACTGTATTACAGGCGAATCTATCTTAAATTTGACGCCCTTGCCCACTCGTACCACTGGGTTCAGCAAGCAGTGTGCAACCACCTGTATTCTCATCCGAGACCCATCGCCTTATTAGTCTTCTGCATTGATTTCTCTGCACTCTTTTCCAGATTCATCATCGCACGAATCGCATCCACATTTTCCAGTATTACGGTCGACTCCTGGTGGATTGCCTGGAAGAAATATAGCTCCCCTCCTTCCACATCAATGGAATCCTCCCAGATGCAGTTCTCCCATATATCATATCTGGGCCTGCCCATATCTCTCCCCATCTCGATGATGGAAGCGGTCGAGGTCAACCCATCTGCCGCGCTTACGAATCGAATTCTCGGCCCCTTCTGCAACGCCGCCTTTATGTCGTCCACTCCTGGAACGCTGTCGAACGCGATATTCAACGTATGCAAATGCATCAACGTCGTGGAGACTTTGATCGCCATCGTCGTGATGTCGATTTCGGGTAGCACGGTTTTAACATCTGGTCCGTGATGAGATGGCAGTTTTACAGGGTCTGGCACGATTGCGTTGATCGGTCCTTTCTTGATATCTCCAGGGTCTGCAGCACGTCGAACCAGGACTGCTCGCACCTTCTTTACGCCGAACGCTTCATTCAGAGGATGAATGACCCTACAGAGGCCGGTGGTGTTGCACGAAACTACCCTGACGAAATCCAGCCCGATGGCGCCTTCATAATTGCACTCGGCATTGAATGAAAATCCTGCAACATCGTGCTTCTCCCCTCCTTCGAAAATCGCCTTGACGCCAGCTTTTTCGTACATGGATTTGTTCCTATCGCCAATTCCCTCTGGCGTACAATCGACGATGATGTCCGCTTTCTCCAACAGATTGTGTATCGTACCGGTGATATCAATTCCTGCTTTTTTAAAATCGTCCTGCTTTTCAGGAAGTGCTGCATATAGGTCATATCCCTTTTCGACCGCGTGCCCTGCCTCGAAATCCGGGTGGCGCTTGGTAACGCCGACTACCTCCATATCATCTTGCACGCTCACAACATCTGCTACCCTTTTGCCAATCGTTCCATATCCGTTTATCGCCACTTTAATCATTTACATCCCTCAACAGGTTATCATAGGTTTCTCATTCTTAAAATAATAAACATTCTTCTCCATAAACCCATCGATGTCATATGGCAAAATCCACGACAAAAACTGGACCAAATATATGTTACACAAAATTCAGCTCAGTGACATATTGGATTTATTTCTTGCAGTATCTGTCGCAATCGTTATCGATTTGGAAAATTATGAAAGATTAAACAAAGATTATATCGTTAAGCCATAATTTAGCAACCTTTTTAAGTATTGTATGGGATATTATCAATCTATATTGGGTGGTTGGCAATATAATGGGTATATTTGTGGACATGGGCATTCAGGAAAAGTACGATGTCGAATTTAAAGAAGCAATAAAATCATAAATGAATGAGAGACGCGTATCTGGTGTACATCCAAAGACGACGTAGTCGTCTTCTTAACTTCGAAACCAATGGAGAATTTTAGTGAGCGGAATGTTGGATATCGGCGTGATGAGAATACTCGTGTGCATTCCATTTCTGCTTTATGCTTGCCATTCTGATCTAAAGAATAGGCGCGTCTCAAATCAAGTATGGCTTCCGCTGATTGGAATCGGAGTGGTTTTAGCACTTCTCGATTTCATCGATCGCGATTTCATCTCTTTTCTCAAATTTGGGCTTTCTGTGATGCTGATTTCTACATTCGTATATCTACTTTTTAAGATGGGTGCATTTGGCGGAGCGGATGCCAAGGCCATCATCTCGCTCTCAATAGTGGTTCCGACGTTCCATTCCATCGGGTTGTTTGGACATTCGATTCCCTTGGCTGGCATTCCGCCACTTAATCTGTTTGCGTTCAGCACTTTCGGAAACGCCCTCATACTGACGAGCATAGTTCCGCTCTCTATATTCATCTACAATTTGGTCCACTTGAGTCGAGATGAATTGCTGGAAAAGCCAGCATACCCATTCCTGGGATATAAATCCAAGATATCAGAATTGAAAAACCAACGACATGTCAGGCTGATGGAAAATTACGTCGAACAGGGAAAATTCAGTCGCAGAGGTATCGGGATAGACGAGGAGGTCGTGGAAACTCTCCAGCGATTGGTAAAGAAGGGCAAAATACCGGAAAAGGTATGGATAACGCCAAGCCTACCCTTCATGATTCCGTTGACATTAGGATTTATAACGGCAGTACTCTACGGGGACCTCATCTATCTGATCATTATGCGTATCCTCTGAAGAAATATTACTATGCAACACTCTGAATCAGTGTGATAACTTCTTTAAACTCTGCCTCGCCATCTATTTCGACGAGAGGAATATCCCAAAAGGTCACATCCTCCAATGGAACGACCGCCCCGGCCACAATAGTAGATTCTCCATCATCCCATATGGCCAAGATTCCCCTTATCTTCACAGAGCCGCCATAATAATGGACTGTGCCCTCGTATATTTTGACATGTGCAACATATCCTGCATCGATTTGAATCGTTTTGACCTCAGTTCGATGCACATCAGGGGCGTGCTCCTTTATGGACTCTAGGAATTGGCCCCCCACCGCATCAAGAACCATATCGGACGGCGGAACAATATCGAGGGGAAATACCACTCGCAAGGTCATCATATAAGACGGCATATCCACCAATCCGGCCGTATGGCGCTCCATCCTATCCCGTAGCTCCGCATCCTCATAAGTCAGCATCGTAGTGTTTATCCCAAACGTGAGAAAAGTTATATTTACTATTTCCATGGTCTGTTTCTCTACACCACCTACTTGAACCCATCCAGCCCTTGCAAGTGCGCCCTCATCCACTCTGGCGGCGTCCGCCTCTTTAGGTTCGATGCACCCTGCAGCAGTTGTGACGATCGCCAAAATAACCAGGGCCACCAGTAATTTCTTCATAATATATTATCCTCCTCCACGAGCACATTAAACTTTTGCTAAACTTTCATAAGACACTATGTACATTAAGCTTGAATGATGGTCATGAGGAAAGCAGATGCACTGTTGCTTACTGGAAATAGCATTCATAACGCCCATATATATTATTTTACAAAGTTTCTGACATCAAGTTCCATGGCCTATATAAAGGGAGATAAAAAGGAGTTTATCGTACTTTCTCAGATGGAAGTGGAACGGGCCCGGAAGGAGTCGAAAATCCTGGACATAAGGTCCACTGCTGATTATGGGTTTAAGGAGATGGTCAAAAAGTATGGTCCAAAAAAGGCGCGTTGCGAGCTGCTGTACAAAATCCTGCATGAAGAGAGCATTTCGAGTATAAATGTGCCGAACGATTTTTCATTTTATGTTGCTGGAGAACTGAAAAAGAAAGGAGTTGACATACATCTGGCCGAGGAGCTCGATAAAGATAGAGAGGTCAAGTGTGGAGTGGAAATCGAGTGTATCACGCGCACGCAGCGCGTGTGTGAAAAGGCGATGCGCGCTGCCTTGAATGCTATCAAGGGCGCAGATATAACGTCTGATAAATTGAATATCACCTCCGAGCAGGTGAAAACCATCATCGAACATGAACTGGTTGACAACCAATGCAGGATGGAAGACCCTATTGTATCATGCGGTGAGCAAAGCAGCAATCCCCACTGCGTCGGCTCGGGTATATTATTGCAAGATGCGCCAATTCTTATCGATATTTTCCCATATCATAAAAAAGAACGCTATTATGCTGACATGTCGCGTACATTCTTGAGGGGGTCCCCCGTTCCAGAGATAAAAGAGATGTATCGAACTGTTTTGGGTGCACAGGAAGCTGCGTTTAACACGATCAGGGCTGGCGTAACTGGAGAAGATGTTCACAATGCCGTATGCGATTTGTTCGAGGAATGTGGTTATGGCACAGACAGAACCAATGCAAAAACGGGATTCATTCATTCTACTGGCCATGGAGTTGGCCTGGATATTCATGAAAGTCCCTCTTTGAGTGAGGGCGGCTCTGAACTGAAGGCAGGCAACGTAATCACAGTTGAACCAGGACTATACGACCCCAAGTTCGGCGGAGTCAGGATAGAAGACATGGTCGTCGTCACCACCAAGGGCCATCAGAATCTCACGAAATTTCCAAAACAACTGGTGATATGATGGATGACGAAATTTTGGACAAATATAGGCGAGCAGGCAAAATCTTAGCAGAAGTGAGGAGTGCGGCAGTAAATAGAGTAAAGGTCGGTGCATCCCTGCTGGAGGTGGCAGAATTCGTGGAGAATTCTACCAGGGAACGGGGTGGTCAGCCTGCATTTCCATGCAACATATCACGAAATGACGAAGCAGCGCATGCGACTCCATCATTTAATGATAAATCCGTGTTCGGAGAGGATATGGTCAAGCTCGACATCGGCGTACATGTAGATGGCTATATCGCTGATACTGCTGTGACGGTTGATCTGGGCGATAATCCAGAGCTGGTAGAGGCATCTGAGGTCGCACTGAAAAATGCCATTCAACTGATTCGAGCAGGCGTCAGCACTGCAGATATAGGTGCTGTGATCGAAGATAGCATAAACGAATTTGGATACAAGCCAGTGGCGAATCTTACCGGCCATGGACTTGATAGATATGTGCAGCATGCGCCTCCGTCAATTCCAAATAGACGGATCAAGCAGGGCATCGTCCTCCGAGAGGGGGATGTAATCGCAATCGAACCATTTGCGACAAATGGTGCAGGGCACGTATCTGGGGGAGTGTTAACAGAGATATATCGCCTGGAAAAACTGAAATCTGTGCGATTGCCAGCTGCCAAAAAACTGTTGAAGGAGATAGAGGAGTACAAAGCACTTCCATTCGCAAAACGATGGTTGCCACAGACGCGTCTGAACTTTATACTAAAACAACTGGAAGCAATGGGAGCGATATACTCATATCCAGTGCTCAAAGAAGATGCGGGTGGCCTAATTTCACAGGCAGAGCACACGATAATAATAGAAGATGATGGATGTCAGATAATTACGATGTTGTAAAACCACAAGTTTTAAATATGATATATTATATGAGAGAAAGGCTTAAATGAGATAAATGCATTGGATAATGGAAGCGGTCAATTGGTTTCTATAATAATGGTCAATAATGGTGAGTGCCCGTCTCCTGAAATGGTAAACCCGATGTCTATGTTGAAATTACACACATCAATATTTGAACGTAAGTTCTACATTAGGGCTCGTAGCTCAGTTAGGCAGAGCGCCTGGCTTTTATCTACGTCAGAGGATAACAGGTTGAATCATTATTAGAGATATAAGAAAAGTGCTTTGATCTGCGACATGCTGAATTTCCAAAGGAAATACAACTGTCGTAATCTCTTTGAGATTTCGACTCCACCAGTTCTGCAACAGAAAGAAACCAGGTGGCCAGGGGTTCAAATCCCTTCGAGCCCGTTTAGATCAAAGATTTAAACGAATATCTCTCAAATCGTGCATACCGTGTCAAAAGATTAAGACAAAGTTTAGAACATCTCCCCGATGGATTGTGAGGCGTTGTGATATGAAAAAAATCAGCGTAATTGACCACGAGACGGTTCCAGAACACATAGTGATATCAGAAAGAGACGTAAAGTCACTCTTAGCAAAACACCACATATCTGTTGGGAAACTGCCGAAAATAAAAATCTCGGACCCAGTTATTAAAGAGATAAATGCAAGTGTGGGCGACGTCATAAAAATTATGAGAAACAGTCACACCGCTGGTAAGGCAATAGTGTACCGATTGGTGATTAATTAAATAGAGGCGCTAATGTGTTAGATCGAAGAATTTTATCGAAGGCGTATTTCACAAGAGATAAAATAGTCCAGCATCATGTTAATTCATTCAATAGCTTCGTTGATAAAGGTCTGCAGAAGATCATCGATGAACAGGGAGTAATAGAAACCGATATCGAGAAAGAAGACTCACGAGGCAGATATAAAGTATATGTTAAACTCGGCAAAATTCGAGTCAAGCATCCCACAGTCCAGGAGGCAGACGGTTCGCGTGAATTAGTATATCCAATCGAGGCAAGACTTAGAAATATTACATATTCTGCGCCAATTTATCTCAAAATGTCCATCATCAAGGACTACTATGAGGCCGGAGAGTGTGAGGCGTACGATGAAGTCGAAGAAGATATTGGTTCTCTCCCCACGATGTTACGGTCAAACAAATGTAATTTGGAGGGGCTCACGTCCGAAGAAATGGTTCGAGAAGGAGAAGACCCGTTAGACCCTGGTGGCTATTTTATCGTCCATGGTACCGAACGAGTCATAATAAGTCTGGAAGACCTTGCACCAAATAAGATTCTCGTGGAATATAATGATAGGTATGGGGACCAGATCGAAGTGGCCAAAGTGTTCTCCCAACGAAGAGGATACAGAACACTGGTCATCGTAGAAAGGGGACGCAGCTCCATACTTGAGATATCGTTTCCGTCAATATCGGGACGACTTAACTTCATCATGATGATGAGGGCGCTTGGTTTAGAGACCGATCAAGAGATTGTGAACGTCGTGTCAAATGACCCAGAAATAACGAAATTTGTGCTGGAGAATCTGGAAGAGGCAGAAGCGAACAACGCCGAGGACATTATGGAGGCGCTCGGTAAACGGGTGGCACCGGGCCAGGCAAAGGAGTACCGGAAAAAGCGAGCGAACTACGTGATAGATAGATATCTGCTTCCACATATAGGCAATGAAGAAAAAGACAGACTTGCAAAGGCACGTTTCCTCGGACGAATGGCAGGGGCATGTTTTGAGCTGGCTTTAAAACGCAGGGGAGAGGATGACAAGGATCACTACGCCAACAAACGACTCAAACTTGCTGGTGATTTGTTGGAGGACCTGTTCAGGGTCTCATTTAATCGATTGACCAGGGACATCAAGTACCAGTTAGAGCGAGCTAGCATGAGGAATCGAGAGTTGGATATTCATACAGTGGTCAGGGCAGATGTCCTCTCAGAAAGACTAATGCATCCGCTTGCCACTGGTAATTGGGTTGGCGGGCGAACAGGAGTCTCACAGCTTCTCGATCGAATCGACTACACGGCGATGATATCACACCTGCGGAGAGTTGTATCACCACTGTCCCGGGCACAACCCCATTTTGGGGCGAGGGACCTGCATCCAACACAGTGGGGCAGGATATGTCCTTCCGAAACTCCAGAAGGCCCTAATTGCGGTTTGGTCAAGAACTTCGCCCAGATGGTGGAATTATCGGCTGGCATGGATGGCAATGATGAGGATAAATTACAGACATATCTATACGAGCTTGGAGTACTGCCACAGATAAGAAATGCCGATGAAAACCAGATGAGCGGACAGAATACAAAGGTGTTTATAGGTGGTGCACTGGTCGGAACTCACGATGACCCGGTTAAACTGATAGAAGATATAAGAGCGAAAAGACGAGATGGTACCATTTCAAAACAACTAAACGTTACGCATCACCAGAAAACCCACGAAGTGATACTAAATATAGACCGGGGACGGGCAAGACGTCCGCTTATTATCGTGGAAAATGGCAAACCAGTATTGGAGAATGATTCCATCCGCCAACTGAAGGATGGAAGACTATTATTTGAAGATATTGTCAATAAGGGTTTGATAGAATATCTGGATGCAGAAGAGGAAGAAAATACGCTTATCGCAATAAATGAAGAGGACCTCACAGAGAAACACACGCACCTCGAGATAGACCCCTCACTGATATTGGGCATCTGCACTGGAGTGATACCATATCCTGAGCATAACGCATCCCCGCGTAATACCATGGGTGCAGGAATGGTAAAGCAAACACTTGGAGTATCAGCCGCAAATATGAAGCTCCGGCCAGATACAAGAGCGCATATGTTGCATTATCCACAGTTAGCGATAGTAAAAACTCAAACAGCAGATACCATCGGTTTTGATGAGCGGCCAGGGGGTCAGAACTTCGTCGTCGCCGTACTTTCGTATGAAGGATATAACATCGAGGATGCACTCGTCATCAATAAAGGCTCTATAGAGAGAGGAATTGGAAGAAGTCACTTCTTTAGAACATATGAATGCGAGGAGCGGCGTTATCCTGGTGGTCAGGAAGATAAATTTGAGGTGCCAGATGCAGAGATAAGGGGTGCCAGGGGCAGTGAAGTCTATGCCAACCTGGATGAAGATGGACTCGTAAACCCAGAAACTATCGTGGAATCGAAGGACGCTTTGATAGGAAAGACAAGTCCCCCCAGATTCCTAGAGGAGACATCAGACCTTGGAGGACTGACGCCACAAAAACGAAGAGAGGCATCCATAACAGTGCGCTCAAACGAGAGGGGATGCGTGGATACCGTTATTCTGACAGAATCTGAAAATGGCGCTAAGCTGGCAAAAGTCCGCACCAGAGATCAACGAATTCCAGAAGTGGGAGACAAATTTGCCTCACGACATGGACAAAAAGGTATTATTGGACTCATCGTGCCAAATGAAGACATGCCGTTTACCGAACAAGGAATCGTACCGGATCTGATCGTCAATCCTCATGCTATACCCTCCAGAATGACCGTCGGTCATGTTCTCGAGATGCTTGGAGGGAAGGTCGGTTCTCTGGAAGGACGACGCATCGATGCAACTGCCTTCTTAGGGAAATCAGAGGACGAGTTGCGTGCAGCGCTCAAGAAATTTAGTTTTACTCACACTGGAAAGGAAGTCATGTACGATGGCACCACCGGGAAACAAATTCAAGCAGATATATTCATCGGCGTTATACAATATCAAAAATTATATCATATGGTCTCAGGTAAGCTACATGCCAGATCAAGAGGACCTATACAGGTTCTTACCAGACAACCTACTGAGGGGCGAGCCAGAGAAGGAGGGCTTAGATTCGGAGAAATGGAGAGAGATGTCATGATCGGTCACGGGGCTGCGATGGCCCTTAAGGAACGATTACTCGATGAATCGGACAGAGTGGTCGAGCTGGTGTGCAACCACTGTGGGATGGTGGCGACATATGACAAGCGCCGAAATATGGCGTACTGTGCAAGTTGTGGAGCGGACACCGATATATTCTCTGTAGAGATGAGTTATGCGTTCAAATTGTTACTCGACGAGATGAAATCCCTTGGAATTGCTCCAAGAATGGAATTAGGGGATGCTGTTTGAGTGAGGTAAAATGGCGAGTGTTAAGAGAATACAAAGAATCAAGTTTGGCCTCCTTTCGCCCAAAGAAATCCGAAGGATGAGTGCCACCAAGGTCATCACTGCAGATACGTACGACGATGATGGATTTCCCATTGATATGGGGCTGATGGATCCGCGTCTTGGAGTGATCGATCCTGGATTGCGATGTAAGACGTGTGGAGGACGAATAGGGGAGTGCCCAGGTCACTTCGGCCATATCGAACTCGTCGCCCCTGTGATTCACGTTGGATTTGCAAAATGGATTTTAAAAATCTTGCGAGCAACGTGCCGCAAATGTGGTCATCTGTTGTTTAATGAAATGACAAAGAAGGAATACATTGACCAGATAAAATCTTTGAACAAGCTGGGGCAGTCAACGGATGACGTGGTGAAGGAGGTATTCAAAAACGCCACCAAGATTCGTGTGTGTCCGTATTGTGAGGAGCTGCAAAAGAAGGTCGTATTTGAAAAACCGAGTATGTATATCGAAGATGAACATAAACTAATGCCAGCAGATATACGTGATCGATTTGAACACATCCCGGATGAAGATATTAAAATATTTGGAATGGACCCGCGCAATGCTAGACCTGAGTGGATGATTTTGAAAGTATTGCCAGTACCTCCAGTAAATACACGCCCATCCATAACCCTGGAAAGCGGGCAACGATCTGAAGACGATTTAACACATAAATTGGTCGACATCATACGGATCAACCAGCGATTTCAGGAGAATACAGGGGCAGGGGCGCCCCAACTGATCATTGAAGACCTGTGGGAACTGCTCCAATATCATGTGACGACCTTCATGGATAACGAAGTTTCTGGTGTCCCACCTGCACGCCATCGAAGTGGACGTCCCCTGAAAACGCTATCTCAAAGGCTGAAGGGAAAAGAGGGGCGATTCAGAGGTAGTCTCTCCGGAAAAAGAGTAAACTTCTCTGCAAGGACTGTGATATCGCCAGATCCAAACCTTCACATCTATGAAGTGGGAGTTCCATTGAAAATTGCTCAAGAAATGACGATCACGATAAACGCAACTCCGCAAAATATAAAAAAATGCAAAGAATACGTGCGCAGAGGTCCTGACAACCATCCTGGCGCCAATTATGTAAAGAGGGGTGACGGTCGTCGTGTTAAGATAACTGAACATAACTGCGAAGAACTGGCAGAGATGCTTGAACCGAGATGGAGTATAGACCGACAGTTAATAGACGGGGATATCGTTTTGTTTAACAGACAACCGTCGCTACATCGGATGAGTATAATGGCGCACAGTGTCAAGATAATGCCAGATAAGACATTTAGGATACACCCCTCTGTATGTCCGCCATACAATGCAGACTTTGATGGGGATGAGATGAACCTACACGTTCCACAGACTGAGGAAGCGCGAGCAGATGCGAGGATATTGATGAAAGTAGAGGAGAACATGCTTTCTCCGAGATTTGGTGGACCCATCATCGGCGGTATTCATGACTACATATCCGGCATATTCATGTTGACCATGGGGCGTAAGCTCTTCGATAAGGACGCCGCCATGAATATGTTACGAAAATCTGACACCAAGATTTTGACGATGCCAGCCGAAACTATAAATGAGCAACCATATTGGACGGGCAAGCAGATATTCTCCTGTGTACTCCCGAAGGGATTAGATGTCACCTACGAAGCAAAAATGTACGAGAGTTCTGAGGAGAGTATAAAGGAGAAGTGCGAAACAGACGCCTATGTGAAGATTCGCAATGGAGTATTATTATGTGGAACCATCGACGAAAATGGCATAGGTGCCTTTAAAGGGAAGATTCTTGATAGAATTTGTAAGGACTATGGCGCGACCGAGGGTCGGAAATTTTTAGAGGATGTGACACAGTTAGCCATTAGGGCCATCATGCACTTCGGTTTTAGCTTTGGAATTGACGATGGAGATATTCCGCGTGAGACACAAAATCAGATTTCCAGTGTTATGGTGGATGCAGAGGCGCGAGTTGATCGTCTGATCGAAGCATATAAGGCGGAAGAACTCGAGCCACTACCGGGCAGGACACTTGATGAAACCATAGAGATGAAAATAATGCAGGAACTGGGCAAAGCAAGAGACCTTTCCGGTACTATCGCAGGCAAACACCTTGGTCATAGCAACTCTGCAGTAATAATGGCGATTTCGGGATCTCGTGGATCTATGCTCAACCTGACCCAAATGGCAGCATGTGTCGGCCAGCAATCTGTTAGGGGTGAACGAATTACAAGAGGATATGAGGGGAGGACACTTCCTCATTTTGAGAAAGGAGACCTGAAAGCGGACGCCCGTGGTTTTGTAACGTCCAGTTATAAGGACGGACTAAGCCCAACCGAATTTTTCTTCCACGCAATTGGGGGTAGAGAGGGGTTGGTGGATACTGCGGTTAGAACATCTCAATCTGGTTACCTGCAGCGACGGTTGATCAATGCTCTGCAGGACCTAGACGTCAAATACGATGGAACTGTCAGAGACACCACGGGACTGATCATACAGTTTGAATATGGAGAAGATGGAGTAGACCCGACAAAAAGTGACTACGGCAAATCCGTAAACGTGCGTAAGATTATCGAAAACATCACAGGAGAGGGGGTGGAAAGATAGCTAAGAAAGATACCCTTAATGCTCTTCTAAAGAGGGGCGTGCCCCAAAAAACAGCGGAGGCACTCTTAAACGCAGGATTCACAGTAGGTAAATTGAAAAAGGCGCCAGTCGAAGACCTTGTAAACGCTGGCATCTCGAAAGCTGCCGCCAATAAAGTTGTGATAGTTTTAGAGAAGCCAACTACGAAGCCCCCCAAGAGCAAGGCAACAAAGAAGAGAGCAATAGTTACGCCAAAAACGATCGACTCCAAACTTGACGGTCTTGCTCTTCCAGAAAGCATAATAGAAGAGCTTAGGTGCGACCTGCATAAAGCAGAGATAACCAAAAGTCAATTAGATAATATTGTAAATACTGTTATAGATGCATACGAGTGTGCCAAAGTAGAGCCATGTGAGGCGGTTGGTGTTATTGCGGCACAATCGATAGGTGAACCTGGTACTCAGATGACCATGAGGACATTTCACTATGCAGGTGTCGCTGAGATCAATGTCACGCTGGGCCTGCCGCGCCTCATTGAGATAGTGGATGCGAGGAAAAATCCGAGCACCCCCATCATGACGATCAAACTTGAACCAGGATACACCGATAGAGGTAGGGTTCAAGCGATCGCATGGGAAATACAGAAAGCCACCATACTCCATTTAGGAGACCTTACAACTGACCTGGCAGAAATGCAAATAGTATGCGATCTAAACGAGAAAGTATTAAACCAGCGAAAGATTGCCGTCGACGATATCGCCCAGAAGATCAGAGATATGGCTAAAATAGAAGTACACCAAAACGATCTAAAACTTTTGATACGCCCAAAGAACGTCTCATATAGGGAGCTGTTACAATTAGTGGAAAAGATTAAAAGCATTACACTTAAAGGCGTAGAGGGTATCCGACGCGTCGTGGTCAGGAAAGAAAACGATGAATATGTACTATATACTGAAGGTACTGCATTGAAGAAAATACTTCAATTCGATGGAGTAGACGCTACCAGGACTAAAACGAATAACATCAATGAAATTGAAGAGGTGTTGGGAGTGGAGGCTGCGCGCAACGCCATTATATCAGAGGCGATGGATACTTTGCGTGAACAGGGCCTGGAGGTAGATGTACGACATATAATGCTCGTGGCCGATATGATGACCGTGGACGGCGAAGTCAAACAGATCGGACGCCATGGGATAGCAGGAGAGAAGGCGAGTGTATTATCTCGAGCTGCTTTTGAGATGACGGTAAACCATTTATTAGATGCGGCTGTTAGTGGAGATGTCGACGAACTGACCGGAGTTACCGAAAACGTCATCGTGGGGCAGCCCATACGATTGGGGACGGGCGACATTACGCTGACTTATAAAGCTAAAAAATAGAAGAGAAGATATAAAAATGAAAATCGATCTAAACCGAGCATTGCGAAGTCTTATAAAGACTGGAGAGGTCATCATAGGCGCAAATAGGACAATCGACGCCGCTAAAAATGGGAAAGTACAGTTGATAATTCTCGCCTCTAACTCTCCACGCGAAGTTAGGATGAAAATAGAAGAGAGCAAGGCCCCAGTCCTTAATTATGCTGGGACGGGTGTAGACCTCGGGCTCGCCTGTGGCAAGCCATACATAATATCTACCATGGCAATAATAAACCCCGGTGAGTCGGATATCATGGGGGTGTTGAAACTCCGTTAGGAGTTACAACTCCGTCTAAATGTTACAGATCGAAGATATGTAATTCCGTCTAAATCTGGAAGATTTAGTCGGTTTCGATTTAGAAGGTGTTGAAATGAGCGAAGTCAAACTCACCAGTGAAGGAATGCGATATATCGCATTATTTGAAAGCATGACTGGCGCGGTAACGCGAGATTGTGTGATCGATGAAGATAATAATCGAGTAATTTTTGTCATCAAAAAGGGTGAGATGGGGATTGCCATCGGTAAAAAGGGGAGCAATATAAATAGGGTAAAAAAGGCAATAGGAAAGCACATCGAAATTGTTGAATATTCAGAAGACGTCGATGAATTTATCCGGAATTCATTTCTACCAGCTACTATCCAGAAAATGGACATAAGAAATGAAGAAGGCAAGCATTTGGCTTATGTAGAAACACTGCCCAATGATAAAGGAATCGTGATAGGACGAAATGGTAGGAATATACAAAAGGCGAGAATATTGGCAAAAAGACACCATGGTATAGTTAATATAGTGATTCAGTGAGTGGACATATCATATTTAGTATTGGAGGATGTATATGAGTAAAGGAATGTATGCGGCGCGTAAACTAAAAAATGAACGCAAAAAATATCGATGGAGCGACATATATTATAAACGGCAGGCACTTGACCTAAACAGAAAAGTAGATCCGCTAAAGGGGGCGCCCCAGGCGAGAGGCATAGTGCTTGAAAAGGTTGGCGTGGAAGCCAAACAACCAAACTCCGCCATTCGAAAATGTGTAAGGATTCAATTAATCAAAAATGGGCGACAAATAACTGCTTTTTGTCCAGGCGATGGTGCGATTAATTTCATCGACGAGCACGATGAAGTTACGGTAGAGGGCATCGGCGGCAGGATGGGCGGTGCCATGGGAGACATTCCAGGTGTTAGATGGAAAGTCACAGAGGTTAATACTGTATCCCTATCTGAAATGGTGCGCGGACGCAAAGAAAAACCAATGAGGTGAAAGATTGAGCAAGATGTTCGGGAAATGGGATATCTCAGATATTAAAATCGACGATCACGGGATACGGCAGTATGTGAATATCGAAGCAGTATCAGTTCATACTGGTGGCAAAATGCTTAGTCAGCAAAGCAGTAAGTCAGAGATGCCAATAGTAGAACGACTGATAGTCAAGATGATGCAAAAAGAACATAACACTGGGAAGAAACATAAAGCCTATAATGCAGTGAGGGATGCATTCGACATAATCCATGGCAAGACCAAGGAAAATCCAATTCAGTTGCTTATAAAGGCAGTGGAAAACGCAGGACCGAAGGAAGAGATAATAAGGTTAAGATACGGCGGGATATCTGTCCCAAAAGCCGTAGATACCTCCTCACAGCGAAGAGTTGACCAGGCACTGAAGTTTATAACTCGGGGTGCCCAACGGGCAGCATTCAAGAGCAAAAGAAGCGTGGAGGAGTGTCTTGCATCCGAGATTATAGCGGTGGCAAAGTATGACGTAAAGAGCTATGCGATCGGCAAGAAGGAAGAAAAGGAAAGAGTTGCAAAGGCCGCACGGTGAGATATGTGACTAGAAGAAAAAAAATGATGGGGCAGGTCGTATCCTTGATGGACAAGCCGAAAAAAATAAGGAATATCGGCATTGTCGCCCACATTGACCACGGCAAGACGACCTTATCCGATAACCTTCTAGCCGGCGCAGGAATGATATCAAAGGAGTTGGCCGGCAGACAGTTATTCATGGATTTCGATGAAGAGGAGCAGGCGAGAGGCATTACGATTAATGCTGCAAACGTCTCGATGGTCCACGAAGTAGAAGGGGAAGACTATCTCATCAATCTTATAGATACGCCAGGTCACGTTGACTTCGGCGGTGATGTTACCAGGGCGATGCGAGCAGTGGATGGCGCACTTGTGGTCGTAGATGCGGTTGAAGGAACGATGCCCCAAACCGAGACGGTGTTGCGCCAAGCCCTCAAGGAGAACGTCAAACCGATTTTATTCATAAATAAAGTGGATCGACTCATCAACGAACTCAAAGTCGACAAACAGGAGATGCAGATACGACTTGGCAATCTCATAATCCTCGTCAATAAACTGATCAAAGGGATGGACCCAGAGCGATACAGACAGGGATGGAGAGTTGACGCTACAGATGGAACGGTAGCATTTGGTTCTTCGCTATATAATTGGGCGACCAGCATTCCCTATACGAAAAAGAGCGATATAGGCTTTAATGAAATATACGAATATTGCCAATCAAATAAGATGAAGGAACTCGCAGAGAAATGTCCACTTCATAAGGTCGTCTTAGATATGGTCATTCGTCACCTGCCCAGCCCGCTCGCTGCGCAAAAATACAGGATAGCAGCGATCTGGAAGGGCGATAAATCGAGCGAGATAGGAGTAACGATGGAGGGGTGCGATCCAAAAGGCCCCATTGCGTTGATGGTCACGGATATCTCCATAGATCCACATGCGGGAGAGGTCGCAACCGGACGATTGTTCAGCGGAACGCTAAAACGAGGGCAAGAGTTGCATATCTCAGGTACAACACGCACCAACCGACTTTTACAGGTCGGGATATTCATGGGGGCTGAGCGTATGGAAATAGAGCGCATTCCCGCAGGAAATATCGCTGCTGTTACCGGCTTGAAGGATGTAATAGTTGGATCTACTGTGACGTCGATTATGGAAATTATCCCATTTGAAAGCATAAAACACGCCAGTGAACCAGTAGTCACCGTCGCCGTCGAAGCGAAGCATATGAGGGACCTGCCAAAACTGATTGAAGTGATTCGTCAAATTTCAAAAGAGGACCCCACCATCAAAGTCGAGATCGACGAAGAGACTGGAGAACATCTCATAGCAGGAATGGGTGAGCTACATCTGGAAATTATCGCCCATCGAATTGATCGAGATTACAATATACCAATTACAACATCTCCGCCGATTGTGGTTTATAGGGAAACGGTACAAAATCTTGCCGGCCCCGTAGAGGGCGTATCTCCCAACAGGCATAATAGATTCTACCTCGAGGTCGAACCACTTGGTGAAGATATCACCAATTCGATAAAATCAGGCGAAATTTCCATGAGAATGCAAGAGCTTGAACGACGTAACTTATTGATGGATATGGGAATGCACAAGATAGAGGCCAAGAATATCGTTGCAATCCATGGATCTAATATACTCATAGATATGACTAAAGGAATTCAATATTTACGAGAGACCATGGAACTCATCATAGAGGGGTTCGAAGAAGCTATGACAACTGGTCCACTTGCGAGAGAACCATGTCAAGGTATAAAAGTCAAATTAGAAGATGTTAAGCTCCATGAGGATGCAATACATCGAGGACCTGCGCAAGTTATCCCAGCTACCAGGCAGGCAATTCATGAGGCAATCAAGATGGCAAATCCATCGATTCTTGAGCCAATTCAAGATGTGTACATACACGTCCCATCAAATCTGATGGGCAGCAGCACCAGAGAAATTCAGGGACGGAGAGGACAAATTTTCGACATGCGGCAAGAAGGAGATGCGACCGTGATTACCGGCAAGGCGCCAGTAGCAGAATTATTTGGATTTGCAGGAGAGCTTCGATCTGCAACCGAAGGAAGGGCATTGTGGAACACGGAACATGCGGGTTTCCAGGTTCTTCCACAAAGCATACAAGAGGAGATAGTTCGTCAGATACGTCAGAGAAAAGGCCTAAAACCACGCGAATAACAGAAGATTTTATCATCAGATAGAACCAAATTGTATAAGTCAAAGAAAGACATATATATCAGCACAAATTAAGTGATAGTACAATATTTAAGATATAAAAAGGAGTGATAAGAAGATGGCAGATAAACCACACCTAAATTTAGCGATCATCGGACACGTTGATCACGGAAAATCGACCCTTGTCGGTCGATTGTTGTTCGAAACGGGCGCTGTACAGGCGCATGTAATTGAACAGTATAAAAAAGAAGCAGAATCAAAAGGAAAGGGGACGTTTGAATTCGCATGGGTCATGGACTCATTAAAAGAAGAGCGGGAGAGAGGTATCACTATCGATATCGCTCATAAACGATTTGACACCTCTAAATATTATTTCACCATAGTGGATTGTCCTGGTCACAGAGATTTTGTCAAGAATATGATCACCGGCGCATCACAGGCCGATGCAGCACTTCTGGTAGTCAGCGGCCCGGATGGAGTACAAGCTCAGACCAAAGAGCATGTATTCTTGGCGCGAACGCTCGGGATCGACCAATTAATCATATCAATAAACAAGATGGATGGCACCAATTATGACGAAAAGGTATATAAGCAGGTGAAAGATGACGTTTCAAAACTGCTTAGAATGGTCGGGTACAAGCCCGAAAATATCATATTCGTGCCAACCTCTGCACTGAAAGGAGACAATATCTCCAAAAAGAGCGAAAATACGCCATGGTATAAAGAAAACACGATATTGGGAGCATTCGATACGTTGAAAATGCCAGAGAAACCAACCAAACTCCCATTACGTGTGCCTATCCAAGATGTGTACACCATCTCCGGCATCGGCACCGTGCCAGTTGGACGTGTTGATACTGGCAAGATTAAGAAGGGAGATAAGGTGATTTTCCAGCCCGCAAACGCCAGTGGAGAGGTCAAATCGATCGAAATGCATCATGAGGAGATTCCAGAGGCATTTCCTGGAGACAACATCGGATTCAATATGAGGGGCATCGACAAGAATAGTATCAGACGTGGTGACGTCTGCGGACACCCGGATAAACCTCCGACAGTGGCAAACGAGTTTACAGCGCAAATAGTGATACTTCAACACCCAAGTGCAATTACCGTTGGTTATACGCCAGTGTTCCACTGCCACACTGCACAAGTAGCCTGCACAATCATCGAACTCAAGAAGAAGCTCGACCCCAAAACCGGACAGGTCAAGGAAGAGAACCCAGACTTCCTGAAGGCAGGAGACGCAGCCATCGTGCAGATAAAGCCAACGCGTCCACTGGTTATAGAAAAGGTTAAGGAGATCCCGCAATTAGGACGATTTGCAATACGAGATATGGGAACGACTATCGCAGCTGGCATGTGCATAGACATCAAAGCGCGATAGTTCTTTCTCCTCTCCCTTCTTTTCTTTTTATAAAACAAAGAAAGAGAAGGTGTGTTTTGTATGTAATAATATAGGAGAAGTAAAATGCCACAGAGAGCAAGGATACGATTATCAGGGACAAGTCCAGCCGAATTAGATACGCTTTGTGATCAACTCAAGAATATCGCCGAACGAACCGGCGTGAACATTTCAGGCCCAATTCCGCTCCCGACAAAAAAATTAGTGGTGCCGTGTAGAAAGAGTCCAGATGGAGAGGGGACTGCCACATGGGATCGATGGGAATTGAGAGTGCACAAGCGTCTAGTAGATATAGACGCAGATGAAAGGGCATTGCGACAATTGATGCGAATTCAGATACCAAAAAACATTAACATCGAGATTGTATTAGAGGAGTAATGCCGGGGATTCACAGGACAGTATTTATCGCAGACGGCGCCAAGGTAATTGGAAGCGTTTCTGTGGGGGAACACTCCAGCATATGGTACAACGCCGTCATCAGGGGCGATGAGAATCACATAACTATCGGCAAGCATACGAACATACAAGACAACTGTACTATTCATGTCGATAAAAAACGTACGATTACCATCGGCGATTATGTGTCTGTTGGCCATGGTGCGATCGTCCATGGATGTACTATAGAAGATAATTGCTTAATCGGGATGGGTGCGATCGTATTAGATGAAGTCAAGATTGGCAAAAATTGTTTGGTTGGAGCTGGCGCACTGATACCTCCTCGTAAAGAGATACCATCCAACTCACTGGTCGTTGGTTTTCCTGCAAAAGTGGTGCGGACGTTGAGCGATGAGGAAATTGAAGATATAACTAAGAATGCGAATGTATATTGCGAACTAGCAGAACGGGCCCGCCGGGATTTGAACCCGGGTTAGAGGCTCCGGAGGCCCCTGTACTATCCGAACTATACTACAGGCCCAGCATATTTGTTGTCTCTCCGATGATATGAGTATATCGATGAATTTTAATAAAACGACCTCATCACTTTTAGGATAATATTAATATGCATTAAAGTTCATTTCATCTTGAAAATAGAAGGGAGATGTAACTCCTTGGCCGAGGTAGCCAAGCGGCCTAAGGCGCCGGTCTTGAACAACCTACTCACTGTTCCACAGTGAGAGGGTCTCTACGAAGTAGAGACACCTTTTTACAAGTAGAAATCTGCTTGACCAAAAAGTTAAAGCAAACCGGTGGTGCTTACGCGCCACGTGAGTTCAAATCTCACCCTCGGCGTCGACATTCCAGGTGATGATATGGATTTAAAAAATAAATTGAAGAAGATTGACGAGTGTCTATTGGAACTTCCCAAGAACGCCATCGAAGGGATGAACGTACCAGCACGGCTATTTTTATCAAATACACTGCTAAATCTGGTTGAAGAGGGCGCAATAAAGCAGATCGCAAATGTCGCCTGCCTTCCAGGAATCCGTAAACATTCCATCGCATTGCCAGATATGCATTTTGGTTATGGATTTCCCATCGGAGGAGTTGCCGCCCTGGATTTCGAAACCGGCGGACTCTCTCCAGGAGGAATAGGTTTTGATATCAACTGCGGGGTTAGGTTGCTGAGTTCGAATCTGGAAGCAGATGATATAAGACCGCACCTGAAGAACCTGGTGACGAAGATATTTCAAAACGTCCCCTCCGGCGTCGGCAAAGGAGGAAAAACCAGATTATCGACACAAGAACTCTGCGAAGTGTTAGAAACGGGAGCACGATGGGCAGTTGAGCGCGGCTATGGGACAAAAAGAGACTTGGAATATTTGGAAGAAAATGGCAGCATGAACTCTGCCAACTCAGAAAAGGTATCATCAAAGGCTATGCAGAGAGGTGCTCCGCAATTAGGATCACTGGGCGCAGGGAATCACTTTTTGGAAATTCAGAAAGTGGAAAAAATCTATTTGCCAGAGATCGCAAAAACAGTTGGTATAACACACGAAGGACAGATCTGTATCATGATTCACACTGGCTCTAGGGGGTTTGGACATCAGGTCTGCACAGATTATCTGCAAATTCTGAATGCCAAATTCAGGGATGAGATTACGAAATTGCCTGACCGCGAGTTGGTTTACGCTCCTGCTGGAACGAAGGAATGCGAGGATTATTTTGCCGCCATGTCCTGCGCCGCCAATTTCGCATGGTGCAACAGACAGATGATAGCCCACCGGGTGAGGGAAAGCGTCGCCAGTATTATGAATATGTCGCATGACGAGCCTGGTCTCGACGTGGTCTACGATGTCGCACATAACATCGGCAAATTAGAAGAACACGTAATAGATGGGAAGAAGACGAAAGTTTTCGTGCATCGCAAGGGCGGAACTCGGTGTCTTGGCCCTGGAGCAGATGACATACCCAGAGACTATCGCGATGTTGGCCAGCCAGTGATAGTTCCAGGAGATATGGGATCGGCGAGCTATGTCCTGGTAGGAACAAAAAAGGCAGAGAAAGAGACGTTTTCCAGCGTGTGCCATGGTGCAGGGCGCATCATGTCGAGGCACGGGGCGCTGAAACGATTCAGGGGGGAAAAGGTGAGGGCAGATCTGGCAGATAGAGGCATATATGTGAAATCTTCCAGCTGGAGGGCGCTTGCAGAAGAGGCGCCTGGCGTGTATAAGGACATTCATGA
>CAYPOB010000006.1:0-24618 GCA_964412405.1 uncultured Methanocellales archaeon
GTGCTTTTCAGGATTATAATTTTCAAGTCTAATGCTCATTTTACGCTTCTTCCAGTCTATAGTTCTCTCTAAATAAATTTTCCATTTATCATTGATCATCCTCCCCTACATACCTCTAAAGTCAAAATTTATGCGGTACGATGCAAGGTCAAAAACCTTCATAGATAATATTCAATCGCTTTTGAGTTATGATATCACACGATATATCATCTTATCTCCCCGCCAATTCCTTTCAGCAGTTCTTCAACTGCGCCCTGCACTTCTTTTGGATTTTTGTCCCCCAAAATTGCAATTCTGAACGTGATGCTGGAGTACCCTTTTTTGATTTTATATGTATCTATCTTCTCAGCCAAAATCACCCCCCTCATACTGCTGATGATACTGGCGATGACATCTGGTTGGACTTTTTCTGGCAGTGCTACTGATATGTCTCGTCTATGATGGCGGAGATTATCGATTTTCCATTGCAGGAGTTCGTCTGCGCTTAGCAGCTGTATATTCTCAATTTTGAGTTTGGTCCTCCGTCCATTTCTCTTCAATATAATGTGGCTGGGCGTCACCCGTTCGACGGTTCCAACGTGTACGGCGCCCGAATATAGATGACGGATGGCACGTTCAATTCCGACAGATTGCGCCAGCCCCTCGAGTTCAGCGATATTTGCATTGATCAATTTGTCCGACCGCCTCAGAGCGGCTTCGGTGTCGCCAAAATGAGCGGCAGCACTTCTCATCGATCTTACAAATCCCTCCATGTCTCCCTCTTCTATGTCACTGGCAAGGTCTTTACACTGGGCAATAAATGCACTGTGCACCTTCTTTACCTCTGGGTTCATCTGGATCATGGCATAGAGGTGTGGGTTCTGTGCCAAGATTCTGCCCATGAAATCGATCATTATCTCGTATACTGGGCTCATAAATCGTCTCGATTCTCGCACCTCAAAATTCAATGTATTTAGCGTGGCTCCGATTGCTATGTATGCAAAGTGGGTCAATCCCTGAACGATTGCCATTATTCGGTCATGTTCCTCTGCCGTGAGGATTTCTACATGTGCTCCGTTTTCCTCAAAAAGCGCCCTTATCTTCGGCAACCAGTGCTCGCTGCGCCCCTGTACGGGCACAAGAATTACGGTTTGCCCTCTGGAGTCCTGCGCCATGGGGCCAAACATGGGATGCGCCCCGATCAACTCGACACCTTTCGGCGCTTTTTTCATCGCCTCTATTGGTCCCTTTTTGATGGATGTTATATCCATGAGCAGACTGCCGGCACGCATCTGTGGCGAGATGCTAAGTATAACTTCTTCCGTGACATCGACGGGCACCGAAATCAATACGATATTAAAGTCAACTGCTGTCTCGCTTGCGTCTTCGACAAAACCAACCCCCAGTTCTTTAGCTACTTCCTTGGTGTGGGGATCGATGTCTGCTATGCTGACTGCATAGTTTTGCCTCATGAGAAAACGTGCAAACCACTGTCCCATTTCACCAGCGCCTCCGATGATTAACACTTTAGCGCGCATCTCACAGCATCCCCCATTATGTCGATGGGCGCTTCCACACCAGTCCATATTCTGAACGACTCCGCACCCTGATGAACGAGCATGTTGACTCCATCTATGGTCCGAGCACCAGCTTTTTTTGCCTCTCTCAGCAACAGCGTCTCGATGGGATTATACACTATGTCAAAGACGACCAGCTCAGGTCGCATCTGGTCTGCGGTTACCAGCGTTTTATCGATATCTGGATGCATCCCCGTCGAAGTAGAGTTGATAAGGATTTCGGCTTTATCCATTAACTTCGGCAAACCCTCCAATCCAGTGCCTATGGCATCGCCCACACTTCGCATATCCTGCGCGAGTTTGACGGCTCTGGAAGCAGTTCTATTCGCGATGATCAGCGCTGCACCTTCATGGGCGAACTGGAACGCGATAGCTCTGGCAGCTCCTCCTGCGCCGATGAGCAGGATGTTTTTGCCGGCGATATTGACTCCGCATGCTTCCAGAGCACGCTTCGCGCCAATGCCATCTGTATTATGTCCTGTGATTCCACCCTTAAAATCGACTGTATTGACTGCGCCGATTTTTTTTGCGAGAGGATCTGCATCTACCACATCTAACACCTTTTCCTTGAGTGGTATCGTCACGTTCATCCCACCAAAGCCAAGCGCTTTTGCACCCAGCACCGCCTCATGCACGTCTTGAGTGGCGACGCGGAAGGCATGGTACACGCAATTCATGTTTAATATACGGAAGGCGCTATTGTGCATAATCGGAGATAGGCTGTGCTCAACAGGATTCCCGATTATTCCAAATATCGTTTTCATGTTCACTACCTCAGCATGTCCAGTGCCGCCTTCAACTCGCTCACGGACAACTGTCCCGGCGCCTTCGGTCCGTCAATGTGGCCATAGGTCAGCGCAGAACCATATAACGGTGTGATCACCCTGGAGTGTTTTCCAAGCGCGCCCATGGCAATGGTACACAGGGGCTTTGATGCCTCGATAGTGATTCTCAGCAGTCTCAGCACATCGCCGAGCGAATTGGCCATGACGGCTATCTTGGGTATCACGAAGTTGCCAATAGCACGTGCGTCATTCAATATTTTCATTATTTCCTCATCTGGAGGGGTCCTATTGAAATCGTGATGCGATACGATCAAGGGGATTTCTTGCTCTCGAAGAGATTCGAAGAATCCCTTCTTAAGAAAGTCTTCCTTCGGAAGACTTTCGTTCGCCTTCTCTACTATGAGGTTGCCATCTGTTGATAATACGCTCAACTCGACATCAACTGCATCAGCATGGTCCATAGCTGCGGACAGCATCGATATTCGTTTATCCTCGGAGCCCCTGAATGCGCCACCCTCTACCTCCGGTCGATTTGTCACGATGATCGGCAGGAACGACGCCTCACGAACATCATCTAAAAACTGTACCACATCGGTACCTCTCTCAAGAAGGTCTATTCTAACCTCGAGCAGGTCTGCACCTGCTTTTTCTGCCCCAATCGCCGCATCAATACCGTCGACCACTCCCACTATTCTTGGAGAATCCAGTACGACACCTCCAATCTTGATCATGATGTGCACCTATTTTTCAATGATCGTCTCATCGATCTTCATGCCAAAGTGTCTGCCGCCACCCTCGTAATATGCGAGGACCTCGTCGCCTTTTTTCAACGTCGTCACCGCTTTTGGCTTTCCATCTTTGGTCACGAGTTTGATGGTTTCCGCATTCTGAAGGATCGTCTTTATTTTCGTCCCATTTATCTCGGCTTCGATGAGCATTAACGGTCTGCGCTCTATTTTCACCCGCCCCACTATCGCCTTTTTTGATGCGCCTCTGGAGTTCACTATCATGACCTCGTCGCCTGCTTCGAGTTCGGAGAGATATTTGGTCTTGTCTCCTGTATGCACATAGGCATGGACTGCACCTGCGTTGACCCTGAACGGTCGTGATGCCACATATGGACTTTCCTCTGATTCAGCATGCACCATGAATAATCCATTGGACTGCGAACCGACCAGCATCCCCTCTCCACTCGACAGGAGCGAGCACGTATCCACGCAGACTCTGTCCCCCATCCCTATCGTTTTTACCCGTGTGACCTTCGCCGAGGTCAGATGAGTGGGTTTCACTCCAACGTCTTTAATGGTGTTTGCAGTCCGTTTGATTTCCATAGGATCGTCTGCATCCAGGAGGATGCCATCTGCGCCGTGTTCAAGCGTTTCCAAGGCTACCTTTGCCTCTGTTGCATTTTTCGCACCAGCAATGATGTTGCATCTTCGCTCTCGCAATGCTGCGATTAGATTCTCCAATGGAATGATTTTCCAGTCGGTCCCCACGACTATCAAATGCTCACAGATTTTTCCCAGCGCAACCGCAAACTCTTCGTACCTTTTTCCTTTGATTTCAATATATGCCGCAGTTTCCTTTCCTTTTTCGATCAGCAGTTTGATATGATTTAAATCTTTGGAGTTGGAGAAATCCCTGGGCAGTGGATTCGTGCCATCGCCCTCACTATTTTTTCCGATTACGATGATATCTGCGTTACATTCTCCATCATGAGAAAATGATGCCACCCGTATGTTGCCCAGTTCTCGTACTCTTTCCACATCTTCTTCGTTCACGAGTATGAAGTCGGCGCCGGACTCCAATCCCGTGGTTATCTTCGTGAGTTTGCCCTCCCACGGCCCTCTGTCTGCTTTAATCCACAGGCTTTTTCCTTTCATATTAACTCCTTCAGGGCAGTCTCGACTGATGTGTTCTCATGGACGATTTGGCTTATAGCCCTGGTCATCTTTATCGGATTTGCGTGCTGGAATGTATTCCGTCCGATGGCTACGCCCCTGGCACCGGCATCTGTTGCTTCTTTTATCATCTCAAGTACGTCTCTGTTGGTCTCTGCCTTCGGACCCCCGGCTATCACGACTGGAACTGGACAGCCTTTTACGACGTCTTTGAATGAATCTATGTCTCCCGTGTAGTTGGTCTTAACGATGTCTGCACCCAGCTCAGCGCCCGCGCGTGCTACGTGTGCGATCATCGCGGGGTCAAACTCATCCTTGATATTCTTGCCCCGGGGATACATCATCGCAAGCAGTGGCATCCCCCATATATCGCACTTCTCGGCGATACTTCCCAATTTCTGCAATTGTTCCGCCTCTGTCTCCGAGCCAATATTGATGTGGACGCTTACCGCATCCGCTCCCATTTTGACAGCTTCCTCTACTGTGCAGACCTGGACCTTATTATCTGGGTCAGGACCTAGCGATGTGGATGCGCTCATATGGATGATCAATCCGATATCCCTGCCATATCCTCGATGACCATGGGCGACCATTCCTTTTTGCATCAGAACTGCGTTTGCACCGCCTTCTGCTACCTTATTTACTGTCTCAGCGAGATCTACAAGTCCCTTCACAGGGCCAATCGAGATGCCGTGGTCAAGGGGAATGATCAGCGATTTCCCGCTTTTCCGATCGATTATTCTTTCTATTCGTACCCTCTTTCCAATCTTGGACATATTTTCACCTACTGTGTTACTATGTCACATACTAGCACGCTATTGACTTAAAGATATCGAAAGATTTTATGATTTTACGGTCTCCCGAACTTCCGTCTCAAAAGTCCAGCTAAGATGGGGCACATGATATTGCCGAGATACAGGATCATTATGGGTATTGCTTCAGGATTAGGGTGATATATGCATTCTATGATGAGTATCCCTGGAACGATAAAAAGAAGAAGGACGATAGTATCCCAGATTGCCCAAAAGATGCAACTAAGTAATATTTCAATAGGTCCGAAGAACTCCGTCTTTATGTATTTGATACGCAATATGAGTCCAATAAGAAATCCGCTATAAGCAACCCCCCACCAAGATCCAAAGAAAATTCCACTGAGGGAGAACATTACGCAGAATATTGTCACGACAATAAGCCACTCATCAAGCCAATCTTTTGATGTCATATCTTTAAGTTTCATATTTGTCCTCTGTGGTGTCTTTGGCTTTATTTCTCATTCGACGCGTCCTGAAGTATCGAATTGTTGGAAGTGTGATAGCACAGATGAAGACCCATACTCATCGCATGAAGAACGATCCCCCCACAAAATATTCCATAAATGATACTCCCACCAACAATTTCATGAATACTGAAAAGGTTAGATAGTTTTTTCGTATCTATTTTATACGTCGTTTATAACCCCCTTATTAAACAAAAAATAGAAAGGGGACCATACTATTGTTATGGTCCAAATCTTTCAACGAGACTGAGTGCTGTTGCTGGACACCAGGGATGTCCACAAAACAGATCTCCACGAGGTCCATCTGGAGTTCGTAGAATGCAAACCAGTATTATACATCTACCACGATTCCATCTGACGAACATCATCCATGTACATTTTTTTAGAATTGCCGCTATCAACAATATTTTAGCTGGTATTGGGTTGTCATCCGATCCCACCAATATAATAGTATCACCATCTATCATCACAACAAGCGGTGCTTCTTGATATTCACATATCATCACTTTTAATTCAAACCCAAGTGCACCCAGCTTCAATAAAATATCAACAATTTCCTGCACATATTCATCTACAGCTTCTATGATATGCTCATCACCATATCCCTCCGCGGATGCTTCAATATATGCATAATTAAAGTCATCTATCACTCCTTCAAGATCGGATAACAACTCATCAATTGCTTCGGATCTCTCCTCTTCATCCATATATTGGACTTCTATTAGGAATTCCTCGTGATAGCATCTCTCATCTCTTGCTGCTGCAACCGCCACCGGCATCGCCAACGTTCCCAACATCAATACGGTCGCAAATATTGCGAATATTCTTACGTTCATGTTATTCATCAATAGCTTCATGGATATTTTGATATAAATAATTTATCCATATACTACTATATATTTATATATAATATATATATGCAGATACATATACATATATACCAATGAAGTGAGGACGATGTCTGAATCACATGACAGAACACAGGGAAGGAGATGTCATGGAACAATAGGACAGCGTGAGAGTATTCAGATTTAAAAGCCTCAAAATTCCTAAGGACTTTAATCTGCCAAATTTCTTACGCATCGTTGATATCCAACGACTTTGTATATCACTATCTTGACATTACCAGATTCATTTCGTGGCGCCTTTGAGCATTGCTGCCATCTCCTCCAATTCTTCTAGCATATCGGACTCGTCCTTTGCGATTACGTCTACAAAAGCAGAGCCGACTATCACGCCGTCTGCGCCAGCATCGATTAAACTCCTCACATGCTCTGGTTTGGAGATTCCAAATCCAATGGCTGTTGGAAGGGGAGATTTTATGCTCGTATTGATTTTGTTAACTATCTTCAATATTCCATTCGCATGGTCCGCGATATCCTCTCGTGCACCGGTTACGCCCAATCGCGACACCACATAAATAAATCCTGACGTCCTCTTCAGGATGCGTTCAATTCTTTCCTCCGTCGTGGTAGGTGTGACTAAGAATATCAAATCGATGTCATATTTCCGGCAGCCCTGATACAGTTCATCGGACTCCTCAACGGGCAAATCAGGAACGATTATGCCTGAAATGCCAGTTGATCGACACTCAGAGATGAATCGCTCTATCCCTTTCTTGAGGATTATGTTATAATAGGTCATTACGACCAACGGGACATCTACTTTTATGGAGCGGACGAGTTGAAAGAATTTATCTGGGTTCATGCCGGCGGTGAGTGCTCTGTCCATCGCCGCCTGAATTGTCGCTCCATCCGCTATTGGGTCTGAAAACGGCAGCCCCAGCTCGATGATATCTACGCCTCCCTTGACCAATGCGTTTACTATCTCAACGGTCCTCTGGGGTTTTGGGTCGCCAGCACAAATATAGGCAATCAGCGCACCCTCTTTTTTTCTGCGGAGCGTCTCAAATGCGTCTTTGATATTCATCTCTCCTCACCGTTTCAACGTCTTTGTCCCCTCTTCCGGACAGATTAATGATGGTCAGGCCACCTATATCATCTGCTTTTTTAGCATAGGCAATTGCATGGGCGGATTCCAGCGCCGGAATTATCCCCTCCAGTCGACTGAGCATATGAAACGCATCAAGGGCATCAGCATCGCTGATATTTCTGGCTTTGACGCGTCCGATCTCTGCGAGATATGCCAGTTCAGGACCCACGCCCGAATAATCGAGACCAGGGGCAATGGAGTGCGACTCCAGTATCTGCCCATATTCATCCTGGAGAACTTTTGTACGTGCACCATGAAGCACGCCCTCCTCGCCCTTGCACAGTGAAGCAGAGTGAAGCGCCGTCTTTGCAGTGGTTTTAAGATTCTCTCCGCCTGCCTCCACGGCAAACAGGTCGACATCGTCATCGATGAATGGATAAAATATACCCATCGCGTTGCTCCCGCCCCCGGCGCATGCTATAATCGAATCAGGCAACCGCTCTTCTTTTTCGAGTATCTGTTTATGCGTCTCGCGCCCGATGACACTCTGAAAGTCTCTGACGATGGTCGGATATGGGTGTGGCCCCACTATAGAGCCTATCAGATAATAGGTATCTTTCACATTGGTCACCCAGTCTCTCAATGCCTCGTTGATGGCATCTTTCAGTGTCTGGGAGCCGGACTTTACTGGTATGACCTCTGCGCCGAGTAGCTGCATTCGGTATACGTTCATCTTTTGACGTTCGATATCTTTCGCGCCCATGTAGATTATGGTTTCAATGTCCAGTACCGCGCCAGCCATCGCCGTCGCAGTTCCGTGCTGTCCAGCGCCAGTCTCAGCGATGATGCGCCCCTTCCCCATATATTTCGCCAGCAACGCCTGGCCGATCGTGTTGTTCAGTTTATGGGCGCCTCCGTGTACGAGGTCCTCGCGTTTTAGATATATCTTCGCGCCAAGCGCTTCGCTCAATCGCTTTGCATGATACAGTGGCGTAGGACGCCCACCAAAGTCCCTAGATAGCCGATTTAATTCTGCTGTGAACTCTGGGTCGTCCTTATATCGTTCTATTCCTCTTTCCAGCTCTTCCAGTGCAGGCATCAGTACTTCTGGGACGAATTGCCCTCCATATCCATTAAATTTCTTCTTCATAATTCACCAATCCGTCCTCTCAATGCATTGGCCAATTCCGCCGCCTTGCCGATATCCTGCATTATTGCCGTGCCGACCAGGACGGCATCCGCACCCGCCGTGATGACCTTTTCAACGTCTGCTGTATTTTCGATACCGCTTTCACTGATTATCATACACTGGGGACTTTTATCCCTTATTATTGGCGCCAGTTCTTCTGTGACCGACAGGTCTACTTTTAGTGTGTTCAAATCCCTGTTGTTGATTCCGATTATCCTCGCAGGAGTCTTCAGTGCCATCTTTACTTCGTCCTCGGAATGAACCTCTACAATGGGTTCAAATCCGTAGAACATTGCCCTATTTACGAAGTAATTGAGCTCATCTCCGAGAATTCGTGTGATAAGCAGTATCATATCGGACTCGACTTCTTGCAGCTGCCTGCTATCGATGATAAAATCCTTGCGAAGCACTGGCACATCTACTGCTTCTCGCACTGCTCTTAGGTTCTCTATGCTTCCATCAAAGAACTTCGGCTCAGTTAATACCGATATTGCGATAACATCCTCTTGTAGCTGTTTTGCAATTCGCACCGCTTCTTTTGCGTCTATCCGAAAACACTTCGTAGAAGTGTTTTCATTCCCGCCATTGTAGCACAATGGAGGGATTCGAATCCTGCCCTTTGAGGGCGAAGATGGTTTTATCTCTGCAATCACGGGAACCCTGCCCCCCTCCCGTTTCGCTCTCATACTTCCGATTACGTCCCTACTCTGGACTCTGAATGATTTCGTTTTTATATCCTCGACTCTTTTTTTGGTATCTGAGAGAATATCATCGATCAACATGTACCATCTCCAGAAAATTTTGGACCATTTTTTTTCCACACGGCGTCAATATACTTTCAGGGTGGAACTGCACACCCTCGATGGCGTATTTAGTGTGGCGCACCCCCATGATAACGCCATCATCGCTTAGGGCGGTAATTTCGAGTTCGTCTGGCACGTCGACCATCGCTAACGAGTGGTACCGCCCGCCAATTAATGGGTTCGGCAGTCCACGAAATATCGTCCTGCCATCATGTTCGATCTTCGATGTTTTGCCATGTACTGGACCGGATGTCGAATGGTCGATGGCGCCGCCAAATGCGACACATATCGCTTGGCACCCAAGACATACGCCGAGCATGGGGGTGTTTTTAAACTCACGAATTATCTCCAAGCATGAGCCGATATCCACTGGATGGTTTGGGTTTCCTGGTCCTGGCGATATTATAATGGCATCTGGATCGATTTTTTTAGCCTCCTCGATGGACGTCGTGTTGGGCACGATAACGGTCTCGGGTTCGTCCACTGCCACGTAATCCACCAAGTTATATACAAACGAGTCCCTGTTATTGATAAATAGTATCTTCATCTACCCACCTCCAACATTGCAACAGCCTTCATCATTGCCTTCATCTTCTTTTCGGTCTCGTAATATTCGTATTCTGGGACCGAGTCTGCCACGATCCCGGCACCTGCCTGGATATGGAGTTGAGTTCCATCCTTCACGATAGTTCTGATGACGATCGCGAAGTCAGCATCCTGATTGAATGAAAAGTAGCCGATACCCCCTGCATAGATGCCCCTCGCTTCGGTCTCCAATTCATCGATGATTTCCATTGCCCTGATTTTTGGGGCGCCAGAAACAGTTCCAGCGGGAAAGACTGCTCGCACAACATCGAACATATCGCAATCGTCTTTGAGTTCCCCGGTCACCGTGCTTTCAAGATGCTGGACGTGGGAATATTTCAGGACCGACATATAGTCTTCGACTTTAACCGTCCCTGGTTTGGATACAATACTCACATCATTCCTTCCCATGTCCACCAGCATAACATGCTCCGCTACTTCTTTTTCATCGCACTTCATCTGCTGGGCAAGTCCTTCATCCTCCTCTTTGGTCGCCCCCCTTCCTCGAGTACCGGCAATCGGATTTGTGATGATTCTTTCGCCATGAACGGATACCAGCGTCTCAGGACTTGCGCCGACGATCGCCATGTCTCCAAATTGCATACAATACATATATGGGGATGGGTTGACCTCCCGCAGTTTTTTGTAAATTTGTAATGAGTCACAATCGGCTTCGATTTCATATCGTCTGGAGAGGACTACCTGAAAGATGTCTCCGTCATAGATGTACTTCTTCGCCTTTTTGACCGTCTGCTCGTACTGATCCTTGTTCGTATTGGACTTGGGGTCTCCGATGGAAATTGTTTCAGGCCGATATGGTGGCTTTGCAGTTATTCGTTTCTCGATACCCTCTATGCTTTCCGCACTTGCATCATAGACTCCCTGCAGATCTGAGTCGGAAGTTATCAAGGCATTTGAGATTATGTACATCTCTTCTTTCAAGTGGTCGAATAATATCGTCGACGTGGAAAGCATAAACTGTATGTTCTTCGACCTCAACTTTTGATGTCGACTTTTTATATCGAGGTGTGTGTCAAACACAGTATCATAGGCCATATAACCGATCAGGCCGCCCATAAAGACGTGTCTGTCAAAACAGAGGTCCGTGTCGTAATTGATATGGCTCTCGTGAAACTTTCGATTTCTATACCAGATGGATGCAAGCAGGTCGAATTGGTCTCCATCTTTTTTGGTTTGTCCCATCAAGGAATGGAACCGTTTACCGATGTCATCCAGTGCCTTAAATTTTAGTGTCTCACCATCGATCGATATAATCGCATTTGGGCTGGCGCCCACAAATGAAAAGCGTGCATGCCTTTTCTCTCCCTTCTCTACCGACTCCAGGATATATGAATATTCATCCGCAGTATACAATGCCTCATAACAATACATGGGGGATTTTTGGAATGATGATTTTTGATACAGGGAAATTATGCACGGCTTTTTCTGCGCCTCCGCCATATCCAGAAACTCATCGCGATTGAGATTGAGCATGATTCACCTCGCTGATAAATGCGCGAACTTTGCGCCCAACTTTATTGCCGTTGACCTCAACGCCAGAAGCCACATCCACTGCATACGGCTTGACGATGGAAATCGCCCTGCTGACATTTTCAGAAGTCAATCCGCCTGCCAGAATTACAGGGAGCGAGCAGTCGTCCACAATCTTGGCGCTGACTTCCCAGTTGTGCACCATTCCGGTCCCTCCAGGCTTGCTGCCAATCGTGTCGAGCAATATCGCATCAACGGCACTAAGCGCTTTATTCACCTGCAGTATGGCATCCTTGAAATCGGATACTCCGATCGTCTTGATGATGGGAATATCGATGCGCCCTCTCAACTGCTGGAGTTCTTGAAGCGATAAATCGCCATGAATCTGTACGGCATCCGGACGGACCTCTTCGATCATGGCGATTGCTTTGCTGGCACTTTCTGGCATGATTACCAGGACGGAATCGATAAAAATTGGCACTTTTTTTACCAGGGAATGCGCTGTGTCAATGCTGATTTTACGCGGCGTGTCAACTGGGACCTCTGTGATGAAGCCCACTGCATCTGCGCCGCACTCGATCGCCATATTCAAGTCTGCAAGCGTCTTAATCCCGCATATCTTGACCTTTACGTGTGCTCTCATAAAAATCTCTCCAGCCGCTTTATCTCGCCAGTGCTTTCAACCAGCTCCCTTAGTTTGGTCAGGGCGGCACCGCTGTTTATTGCCTCCTCTGCCTTCTGCACTCCCTCTTTTAGATCACGTACGCCGCCGCCAACGAAAATCCCTGCAGCAGAGTTCATCACTATGATATCGCGCTTTGGACCGTGCGCACCCTTCAAAACCTGGACCAGGTCCCTGGCGTTCTCTTCTGGCATTCCGCCGGCAATGTCGTTCGGGCTCACCTGTTGAATCCCCAAATCTTCAGGCATGATGGAATATGTTCTGACCTGCCCATCCTTTAATTCGGCTATTGTAGTCTTTCCTATGTTCGATATCTCGTCCAGACCTTCCCCTGCTACCACCAATGCTCTTTTAGAGCCGAGAATCCTTAAAACATTGGCGAGTTTCTGGCACAGCGTCCCGTCATAAACGCCGACCACCTGGGCATCTGCATTTGCCGGGTTGGTAAGCGGTCCTAAAATGTTGAACACGGTTCGCACGCCGATATCCCTTCTCGGTTGTATCACCCGTTTCATGGCGGGATGGAATATCGGCGCGAGCATGAACCCGATTCCAATGTCCTCGATCAAACGTTTCACCTCCGACGGCTGAAGGTCTATCTTCACGCCCAGCTCTCGCAACACATCAGCGCTGCCGCACTTGGATGTAATCGAATAATTGCCGTGTTTTGCTACATATATTCCAGTAGAAGCGGTCACGATGGCAGCTGCTGTGCTTACGTTGATGGTATTGTGCCTGTCGCCGCCGGTACCGCACGTATCTATCAACGGACTTATGTTTGGAGATATGATATGCGCTGCTTTTTTCATGCCCCTTGCCAAGCCAGCTATTTCTTCAAACGTCTCTCCTTTCATCCTCAAGGCGATTAGAAGGGCACCGATCTGTGCATCCGTTGCAGACGTCAGGATATTTTCCATTGTGCTCTCAGATTCTTCTATCGAGAGATCTCTTCTTTCGCTGAGTTTGGTTATTGTCTCCTTCATTTTAATCACTGTATAGATATATACTCTAATGTATGCTATTGCTCATTAGATTTAAAGGTTGTGTTTATTTATATTTTCACAACTCAATTATACAGAGATCACTATGATGATTGGACTATTGGGGCCAGAGGGGACATTCTCGGAAAATGCCACAAAAAAATGGAACGACAGGGCGGACCTTTTGTACTATGATGATGTCTCCGATGTAGCAAGAGCAGTGGCCGCCGAGGAGGTGGACTGCGGAATAATTCCTATCGAGAACTCGTTGGAGGGTTCAGTTGGCATGACGCTCGACGCCCTTCTACACATATCAGACGAAACCCAGATAATCGGAGAAATTATCATCCCCATTAAGCACTGTTTGCTTACGAAGGGTGACACCCATGACATCAAGGTGATTCTTTCGCACCCTCAGGCACTGGCACAGTGCCAGCGGTTTATCAAGGACCATTTCAGAGATGTCGATATCCGGATGACGGGAAGTACCGCGCATGCCGCACAACTGACATCAAAGTCAAAGGAAGTGGCAGCCATCGCCTCGGAGGAATCTGCGGGCAAATACGGTCTCAAGGTGGTTTTGCGTGATGTCCAGGATCAAAAGGAGAATTATACACGCTTCATCGTGCTCGGAAAGGAAACCCCAGAGTCGACAGGAAGGGATAAAACTTCCATCATCATATATCTGCGGAAAGACAGACCGGGAGCACTCTATGAAATACTGGGCGAATTCGCCTCCAGGAATATCAATTTGACCAAGATAGAGTCCAGACCAACTAAAAAGGCTTTAGGGGACTATCTATTTTATATGGACTTAGAGGGACATGTTGTTGATAAAAAAGTCCAGGATGCCATGAATATGGTTGAAAAAAAGGCAGGTGTGCTAAAAGTGCTCGGGTCATATCCAGGAGCAGTATAGGTTTTGGTTACCATGAGGCAGAAAATTATTGCCATTCTAATCGTTGGGTTTATGCTCACTTCCACACTCTCATTCTTGATAAGCGGTGAGGATGATGTTATACAGGAAGAAGGATTGCAGCAGGACGACAATTCGGCTGCTAACGAGACGATCCTAGCAAACGAGTCGTATGTGCCAGAACGAGATTCGCAACGTGTGTGGTATCCGGGTTATTGCTAAAACACATGATATTAATGCTCGTCATAGAAGATAGGATCGAAATATGTTTATATGGTCGGAAATACTGTTTTTCATAATCGGGCTTGTTTTGCTTGTCAAGGGGTCGGATTATCTGGTGATGGGGGCATCCAATACAGCTAATAATCTAAGGATTTCTCCTATGATAATAGGATTGACAGTACTCGCCTATGGGTCGTCATTACCAGAATTTGGAGTGAGTTTTATAGCTTCTTTGGACGGTAGAGATGGCATAGCTCTCGGAAACGTCATCGGATCAAATATAGCAAATATATGTTTGGTCCTGGGCATAAGTGCGATAATACGACCGTTGGAAGTCCGTATGGTGACTGTTAAACGGGAAATGCTCATCATGGTTGCAGCAGTGTTTGCCATGGTCATAATGTCACTGGATGGCCAAATTGGGCTGACCGATGGTCTGCTACTACTGGCTGGTTTTGTCGGTTATGTGATATATTTTGTATGCGATGCGTTTAAAATAAGCACTTCCGAAGGAAACCGCGAGCGCATCATTTCATGGCAAGATGCCATTATGGTGATGGGTGGTATGCTGGCAATTTTATTTGGTGCCAAATTATTGGTGGATTCGTCTGTGGTCATGGCACGTTACATAGGAGTGAGCGAGTTTGTGATCGCCCTGACGATCATCGCGATTGGGACGTCATTGCCTGAGCTGGCGACCACGGCAGTTGCATCCTTTAAAAATCAAGGCGATATAGCAGTGGGCAACATCATAGGCAGCGTTTCGTTTAACACACTACTCGTTATCGGGGCATGTGCGGTAATATTGCCACTTGCCCCCCCAACACTCGCCGATCTAATGATAATGGCCGTGGTATGTGCACTCATACCTTTACTATTCTGGACTGGATTAAAACTCACGCGCCTCGAAGGCCTGATGTTACTCGGCGGGTACTGCGTTTATATGGTTTATCTATTCGCCTAAATCCAGTCCATTATTTCTCTCTAAAATTTCTCTCTAAAAACGCCCCACTATTACAAATTTATTTGTTTATGTCACAGTTCGAAGACCGACTAACTCAGAAGAGTTAGACGGAGTCGCAGCCGATTAAATCTTCCAGATTTAGACGGAGTCGCAGATGTCCCATCTGCGACATGTTTCATCTGTGACCTCTGATGGAGTTGTAATTCCTACGGAATTTCAACATGTCGCAGATCAGATATCTGCGAGAGTTGTAATCTCTACGAGATTTCAACATCACCAAATCCCTTCGCTATGAGTATTTTTTTTACCCTGTCTTTATGATTTCCTTGTAATTCTATCTGTCCATCTTTGGTTGTTCCACCGCACGCCAGTCGTGATTTCAAGTAACTGGAGAGTTCACCAATATCGATCTCGTGTGGGTCAAGCCCCTCGATAATTGTTACCTCTTTTCCATATCTACGCCTATTCACTTTAATCACTATCCTTTGTTGCTCTTTTGCAACTTCCTCGCAAACGCAGAGTTCGCGCGGTAAGCCACAAATGGAGCACATTTCTGAACTCATTTTTTGTAAAGCCCTCCAAGATGGTTTATATCTCTTATAACATATAGATGAAATGGTTCTTGAGATAATCTTATGGTATGTAGTGGTGTTAGTATGCTGTGATAATATGGGTCCGTGGTCTAGTTGGTTATGACATCGCCTTTACATAACCCTCTTCAGCTGAATGGGTGTAGATGGCGGGGATCACCGGTTCGAATCCGGTCGGGCCCATTATTATGTGGCTGACTGGCTAAGAAAATCTTTGATTTTCGACCGGTCGGGCCCATAATATCATAACTCTTTGCAAGTCCCGTAGGGTAGCGGTCAATCCTGCAGGCCTTTGGAGCTGCAGTTTCCACTCAAGTAGGAAACTGACTGACGTCCAAAAGTGACCAAGTGGGCGAAGACAGCCTGCGACGGCGGTTCGAATCCGCCCGGGACTACTTTGTGAGGGGCTGTGGCCTAGTCCGGAAAGGCGGCTGGCTCCAGACCAGCCGATCGTGGGTTCAAATCCTACCGGCCCCACTTTACCTTAAATTCGGCAGGGAGTATATGACTGCCATGGGCAGGATCTTTTATGTGTTGAAATCTCGTAGAGATTGCAACTCCGTCAGATGTTCCATCTGGCGCAGAATGAGAATACTTCGTCTAATGACGATGTTTAATTCGTTAAATTTATAACCCATCGCTACAATATATTTTTCAATGGACGAAAACGAACTCGTTGATATTCGTAAAAGATTGACTGAAAAGATGGCTGGAGAAATAACCATCTCTGACAATCCAGGTGAAACTCTCAGGAAATGGAGAAGGAACTTCGAGATAGCCCAAGTCGACCTTTCAAATTTTTTGAATATAACTCCATCAGTTATCAGCGATTATGAAAATGGGCGCCGCAAGTCTCCAGGGACACATATCATAAACAAAATCATAAATGCATTGCTGACAATAGACCTGAAAAACGGCGGCAATAAGATTAGAATTTATCAAAGTATCTTAGACCGCGGATTCGATATTAACGTAGTCTATGATATCCATGAATATTCGATGCCGCTCAAACTCGATGACTTTGCCAGGATGATCGATGCAGAAAAAATTACGGGAAATTTCACCAAAATGATTAACGGACATACCATAATCGACAGTTTGAGGGCAATCGTGGAATTATCCTCCAATGAGTTCTTCAGATTATATGGATGGAGTACCGAAAGGGCATTGATTTTTACGAGAGTATCCACTGGCAAGTCGCCACTGGTAGCGATTCGAGTTACTAATTTCAAGCCAGGCGCCGTAGTTTTTCATGGGTTAAATGTATCAAAAGTAGACCCCATCGCGAAGAGGATTGCAGAAATAGAACAGGTGCCGTTGATGACGACCAATTTACCCATAAACGAGTTGATCAAGGCACTAAGGAGTTGAAATAGTCGTATGAGTATTGGAATCACAAGTTATGGCGTGTATATCCCACGGTATAGGATCAAGATCGAAGAGATTGCAAGAGTATGGGGCGGCAATCCAGATCTCATTAAAAAGGGATTGCGCGTATGTGAAAAATCCGTGCCGGACATCGATGAAGATGCGGCGACCATTGCGGTAGAAGCGGCAAGAAATGCGGTTCGCAGGAACAATATCGATCCCAAGGAGATCGGAGCGATTTATGTTGGTTCAGAGAGTCACCCCTATGCAGTCAAACCTACGGCTACGATAGTTGCAGAGGCGATTCAGGCAACACCTGACTTGACCGCCGCAGATTTTGAATTCGCCTGCAAAGCGGGCACGGCAGCCATTCAAACCTGTATGGGAGAGGTAGCCGCTGGAATGGTCAAGTACGGTATGGCCATTGGCTCGGATGTCTCACAAGGTGCACCTGGCGATGCGCTGGAATATACGACAGCCGCTGGTGGAGCTGCTTACATCATCGGAAAGAGAAACCTTATCGCCAAAATAGAGGACACCACATCATTTACCACGGATACTCCTGACTTTTGGAGGCGAGAGGGAATGAATTATCCGATGCATGGGGGGAGATTTACTGGTGCGCCCGCATATTTTAAACATATCGTCTCCGCGACGAAGAACCTGATGATGAAAAACGATACGAAACCCAGTGATTATGACTATGTGGTATTTCACCAGCCCAATGGCAAATTTCCATTAAGGGTGGCCAAGATGCTGGGGTTCTCGGAAGAGCAGGTTAGACCGGGGTTGGTTGTATCTACGTTAGGCAATACATACTCTGGCTCATCATTGATAGGTCTGGCAGCAGTCCTCGACCAGGCAAAAGCAGGGTCCATGATACTGATGACATCGTTCGGCTCGGGTGCCGGCAGCGATTCATTTTGTATTACCGTGACCGATGGCATCGAGGATGTGCGAGGTAGGGCACCAACCGTTCGGGAACTTCTGAAAAATCCCAAGTACATAGATTATGCAGTATATGCAAAACACAAAGGAAAAATAGTGATGTAAACATGAGAGATGTTGCGATAATTGGAATAGGCTGTACACATTTCGGCGAAATGTGGGAGCGGTCGTTTAGGGACCTGTTCGTCGAAGCTGGTTCGGATGCCTTAGCTGATGCAGTCATTCATGGCGAAGAAATCGATGCACTATACGTTGGAAATATGAGCGCTGGCAGGTTCATCGATCAAGAGCATATCGGTGCCTTGATAGTAGATTACGCAGGACTGGCGGGCTCATTGCATATCCCCAGTACACGAGTGGAGGCGGCATGTGCATCCGGCGGACTTGCTCTGCGGCAGGCATTCCTTGCAGTTGCCTCGGGTCACCATGATATCGTGGTGGCGGCTGGTGTTGAAAAGATGACCGATGTTGGAACTGAGACGACTATTGATACGCTCGCTTCTGCCGCTGATCGAGAGTGGGAGGGATTCATGGGTGCTACGTTTCCTGGATTATATGCCATGATAGCACGCTTACATATTCATAAATATGGCACCACCATGGAGCAACTGGCACAGGTAGCGGTTAAAAATCATCACAATGCAACGATGAATCCCAAGGCACAGTACAAAAACGAGATATCGACATCGGTCGTTTTGAACTCCGCAATGGTAGCGGATCCACTCAGAATGTATGATTGTTCACCGATAACCGATGGTGCTGCCGCCATAGTACTTGCACCAGCGGAAGTCGCACGCCAGTTTACCGATACTCCTATTTACATAAGCGCTTCAGCGCAGGCAAGCGACACCATCGCACTCCATGATAGGCGGGATATCACCACTCTGGATGCGACCGTACATGCCGCTAGATGGGCGTATAAAAAAGCAGGCATAGGGCCAGAGGATATCCACCTTGCAGAAGTTCACGATTGTTTTACTATCGCTGAGGTCTGTGCAATCGAGGATCTTGGTTTCGTCAAAAAGGGCGAGGGCGGTCCTGCAACCGAAGAAGGTATGACTGCACTGGATGGCAAGATACCGATAAACCCAAGCGGCGGCTTAAAGGCCTGTGGACATCCTGTTGGTGCAACGGGCATAAAACAAGCAGCGGAAATCGTCTCACAGCTTCGAGGAGAGGCGGGAAAACGACAAGTGGCTAAAGCAGAGATGGGTTTGGCACATAATATCGGAGGCACCGGTGGAACGGCAATAGTCCATATTCTGAGCAGTAATAGGTGATAAAATGACAGTGCCAAGATTCTGGAGACACATATCGGCGAGATATAATTTAACTGGAACGCAGTGTAAAAGTTGTGGGGAATGTTATTTCCCTCCGAGGACCACCTGTCCAGTATGCAGAAGAGATGGAAAAATCACAGAATACAGATTCAAAGGAACGGGAGAAGTGGTCACATATACAGTAGTATATTCGGCGTCTGACCGTTTCAACAAGCAAACGCCTTACGTGCTTGCCATAATCAAATTAGAGGAGGGACCGCAATTGACCGGGCAGGTAATATGTGGCCCTGCAGAGATTAAAATCGGCATGAAAGTAAGGTCTGTTTTCCGAAAGTTGGGGGAAGATGGTCCCGAAGGCATCATATATTATGGCACTAAATTCATACCTGTGAGCGTGTCTTAGAATGAATAAAACATCGAGGATTCCTGGTTTTTATAATCTAAGCCCCCGAGGAAGAGGAGAGAAGGTCAAAGAGTTTGCTGCCCTGGATGATGCATCTCTAAAAAACATCAGCAAAACCGGGGCACTGGAATTGGATAAAGTGGACAAGATGGTCGAGAATGCAATCGGCGTAATGGAAGTGCCTCTTGGGATTGCTACGAACTTCCTGGTCAATGACAGGGATTATTTGATACCGATGGCAACCGAGGAACCCTCCGTCATCGCAGCTGCCAGCAATGCTGCTAAAATGGCAAGACATAAAGGGGGTTTCACTGCAAGCACGACAGAGCCAATAATGATAGGGCAGATCCAAATGATGTGCGAGGATCCATGCGCAGCAAGGCAGGCTATTCTGGACACGAAAGAAGAAATTATAGCCCTGGCAAACGAACAGAATCCGACATTAGTAAAATTTGGTGGCGGAGCCAAAGATATAGAAGTACGAATCATCGAGACTTCCGCAGGTCCAATGGTGATCACCCATCTGCTTGTCGATTGTCGTGATGCAATGGGCGCAAATGCAGTCAATACGATGGCGGAGGCAGTGACACCCCTTATTGAAGAGGCGACTTCCGGCAAGGTATATCTCAGAATTCTCTCCAATCTGGCGGTTAAGAGACTGGCTAAAGCGCAGGCGGTGTTCTCCAGAGATGTACTGGGGGGAGAAAATGTCGTCGATGGAATAATTGTGGCACAGAAATTCGCAGAATCCGACGCATACAGAGCTGCGACGCACAATAAGGGCGTAATGAATGGAATTTCCGCTGTGACTTTAGCCACCGGCAATGATACGAGAGCTGTCGAATCGGGTGCGCACGCATATGCGGCAATATCGGGCAGATATAAACCCCTGACGAACTATGAGAAAAACGAGAATGGGGATTTAATGGGGACGATCGAGCTGCCAATTGCGGTCGGCACGGTCGGTGGTGCCACTAGAGTTCATCCGACGGCAATGACCAACTTAAAGATTTTGGGGGTGAAAACTGCATCGGAACTGGCGCAGGTGATGGCGTCGGTTGGCTTGGCACAAAACCTCGCTGCGCTTCGCGCTTTGGCGACGGAAGGAATACAGAAAGGGCACATGTCCCTGCATGCAAAAAACATAGCAGTCATGGCAGGTGCGACTGGCGACATGGTGGATAAGATTGCAGGTGCTCTGTTCGAAGAGGGAAGAATACGATTGGACCGAGCTAAAGAGCTTTTAAAAAGCTATGAGGAGGAAAATGAGAAGAGATAAGGTCACCGTGCCAAAATTGATGGAGATGAAGAAATCCGGAAAGAAGATTACCATGCTCACCGCCTATGATTGCTCTTTTGCAGAGATATTGGATGAAGCGGGAATCGATATCTTGTTGGTGGGGGACTCCTTGGGAAATGTAGTCTTGGGCTATGAGAACACTCTTCCTGTGACGATGGAAGATATCATCCATCACACGAAAGCGGTTTCCAGGGGCGTAAAGAACGCTTTGGTGGTCGGCGATATGCCCTTCATGTCATACTTTAACAGAGAAGAGGCACTGAGAAACGCTGGTAGGTTGATTCGAGCAGGAGCGGAGGCCGTCAAACTAGAGGGCGGTTTGGCATTTGAGGATAAAATCAGAGCGCTGACCGAAGCTGGCATCCCGGTCATGGGGCACGTTGGCTTGATGCCGCAGTCCATACATCAGATGGGGGGCTATAAGGTTCAGGGCAAAACACCCGAGGAGATGGAGAAGATATTGGATGAGGCGAAAGTTGTTGAGAGTGCAGGAGCCTTCTCAATCGTACTGGAGGGGATGCCATCAGACCTGGCAAAAAATATCACCGAAGAACTAAAGATTTTGACGATAGGTATTGGCGCAGGAGCTTATTGCGATGGGCAGGTATTGGTGACCCACGATCTCCTGGGATTTTATGAAAAGACGCCAAGATTCGTGAAGAGGTATGCAAATCTGAGGAAGGTCATGTTGGAGGCGTCCAGAAAATATAAAAAAGACGTGGATGAAGGAGCGTTTCCCACCGATCGACATAGCTATTCATGATGCGGTCACGTATCTTAAATAATCTTTCTTAGGCGTTATCCATCACCAAGCAAAATTTCGCTTAACGTTCTGCGAATGTTGAAACTCTAATAGGAGTTACAACTCTCGCAGATCTCTGATCTGCGACAAAAAGAAGTTGCCGAAGGCATTTGGGCGAAGCGTAGTGAAGCCTTTTATTCGCTGTTAAGTGACCGAGCGAAGCGAGGCAAGGCAACGAAGTTGCCGCAGAGTGCCCGCCGTTGCCCCTTAACTTCATCCCTTTACCTCCTCCAATATTTTTTCAAATATGTTCTTTTCATACTGTTACAACCTCTTTAAGGATATATGTTCCAATGTGTGGCTTGAGTGCTTTTTTAGATACGAGGTCTACTTTTCTACCTATCAGATTGCTCAGATATTCTTCCAGTTCAAGAAATTTAAAGAATCCTATCGTTTTCTCGAATTCAATCAGTATGTCTACATCACTCTCCTCTTTCACTTCTCCCCTCACAAAAGAGCCGAAGATCCCAATTTCTTTGACACCATACTTCTCCTTAAGTTCTTTCTTGTGTTCTTCGAGAATCCTTCTTATCTTATCAAGTGATTTCTTCATTGTTTGCCACCTTTTTATTTATGCTCTCGGGTTTAAATGTTTTCAAGGCGATGGCGGGCATTTCACTTAACGGGCTCGATGTATGCGAAGTTCCGAGCGAAACGAGGAATTTGAGTGAGCGTAGCGAACCACAAACACCGTGTTAAGCGACGTGCCACTATGTTTTAGACAAATGGCTTTGAATCAGGCCTATCAACCGCTTTCTACCCCAAACGGTAAACTTATATTTGATACCAGAATTTGTCAGAATCAATATTCCATTTGGAATAAATCCCATTGTGTTCCTCTCGCGAACTTCTGCAATATGTTCAAACGAAATCTCTGCGGGTTGCTTTTGTATATTTATCGCATGTGCTTCAAAAAGCACTCTCCGATTCGTTATTTTCATGAGTCCGCCTACACCTTCTATACCGCGAAACAAATTCGCACCAACATCTGCAAGTATCTCTTCTCCTTCTTTTAGTTCAAAAGCCATACTATACCTCCTTTGGCATGTAGCCTAACTACTTATAAACGCACCCCTGTCTTTATAAATTTTCTCATTTATCATTGATCACCTCCCTCTTTGCTTCTAAAGTCAAAATTTACGCGATATAAGGGTCAAAAGTTTTATAAACAATATGCAATCACCTCTGATATATGAAATCGTCTGACTTCAGTTCCAGAGATCCCATGAGAACGTTATACATGGAACTTGTCATTCGAGGAAAGAGTCGGAAAACCATCAAAGCCTATCTTCTGCACAATAGAGACTTTCTCGATTTTACGACCACACAAGTTTATACGAAGATTTCAACTCAATAGTTAAAAAAGATAACAAGCCCCTTGGATGATCTATGATGAGATTTTTATTTTGGCATACTCCTTAAGTGGGCTCTCATCTAATTGACGAGGGATAAACTTTTCTCTTTGCTATTTCTGAGCGATTCAAGCAATATATATATATATATGAACTCACATAGGATGTACAATAATAGATAGTAGTAGGGAGGTTAAAATGGTGGAAAAAGAAAAGAAAACTAAAGGAGACGCTAAAGGAGGAGAGTGTACGGGAGGGATAAGTCGCCGGACATTTTTGAAGGTCGCGGCAGGCACTGCAGCGGTGGCAGCGGCAGGAGGCGTCGCATGGCATATGCTCAGGCCGCCCCCCCTACCAGAGATGGTGTTGAAGTCAGCAATACCGCGAGCCGACGCTCTCGTAAGAAGCCAAAACCAAGACGGTGGACAAGGAGTAAGGAGACTCGGTGGTGTGCCAAGAGGACGTACCGGTCAAGCCTGCCTGTCGTCCCATCCTGGACGAGCTGTTATGTCACTGTACGATATCACAGGATATGAGAGATATAAGAAATTAATACAGGGATTGGTTCACTGGTATTTACACGTGAACACGCAAAACCCGGACGGCTCATGGCATCAGTTCCAGGAGATACATAGATATCACACTTCGGCCACAGGTTTAGCTCCGGATTTACTCATATCAGCATATAATCTGCTTGGCGATGAAAGTGGGCTCACACAGGCAGAGCTTCATGACAGGATCACAAGGGCAGCAGAGGCACAGACAGATCCTGAGATAGCCACCATTATATTTGAACCTGGACCAATCTGGCCGGACAAATGGCCTACTCGGAAATCAGCGAGCGCCCAGAGAACCCTAGCTTTAACATACTTAGAAACCGGTGAAAGAAAGTGGCTTGACATTGCGCGCGCGAGTGTTGATTTTTGTATAGACGTACAGCAAGACCCAGAGGGATGGTTTGATGTGAATGACAATCTGAGAGTAACTGGCCGAATAATCAATTATACGTTGCTCACATTCTATTCCATAACCGGGGACAAAAAATACCTTGAGTCCGCAGTGAGACTTGGTGATTGGTTTCTGGAGATGCAACGTCCCGAGGGTTCGTGGATCGGTCGCTGGTCCATAGAGAGAGAGCCATGGGCGCTTCAAGATGGTGGACACGTTGGTATAACTGGAATGGTAACTCATGGTATATGTGAACTGTATTGGTATACGGGAGACGAGCGTTATCTGAACGCGGCCGAAAGAGCAATAGGTTGGATGAATAGAGTGGCAATAGTTCGAGAGAAT
>CAYPOB010000007.1:0-23576 GCA_964412405.1 uncultured Methanocellales archaeon
ATGTTTCAGAATTGCACTTCAGAACGGGAAAATCATCGCCAAGCATGATGCACCATGTCGCAGTTCGAAGAACTGCGAGAGTTGTAACGCCGAAGGCGTTTCAACAGTTCGAAGAACTGGTGGAGTTGTAATTCCTACGGAATTTCAACACGAAACATGTATAACTGGCACGAGTGCAAAGGCAATTTTCGACACGATCCATGATATGGGCTTAGCATCCGCGCCAGAGCATGCTGCATATCTGAGTAGGGAGCTGATGAAAGCAGAGCTTGCGCTGAAGTTTGGGCGGAGCTATATGCAGGATGATGAGTTTTGATATAGATATGGCGACATGAGAAGACCCCGCCCTTCAACCACTGCCTCAAAGTGCCAGATATAACAATATAAGATTGAGCATAATGGGCCCCATATATGAAATGGCATGTTCAAATTTTTCAAACGTGGAGAGTCTTTCACTCCATCAGTTGGTATGGACTCGTGGCCCCATATCGCGAGAACATCTTTACCCTATTTAACATGTTTTTCATGGATTTTCGATGATTAATATTCAATCAGAACGATGAATCATCATTGGAATGAATATTAATGTGCCAAGAATTAGATACATACGATGTGCATATTTATGCAGTATTGAATAAACGGGTTCTGTCGTAAATTCGGGTGATGAATTTTTTACCCCCTTGATGCTCTGGAGATGGTATCAGCATAATTAAAAATGTCCCTAAATTACGACAAAAACAATAAACGAAAGTTTTTTATCAAATTATTCAACACGGCACGCGGATAGAAAAAGATAAATAGGGCAGTTGATATTGTCATATAGCCCGCCTTAACTCAGCCTGGTAGAGTGCGCGGCTGTAGTTTGATAGAAGATATAATTCTTCGAATGCCTATTGCCCGAAAAGACTTCAACATGTCACAGATCGAAGACCGACTAACTCAGAAGAGTTAGACGGAGTCACAGCCGATTAAATCTTCCAGATTTAGACGGAGTCGCAGATGTCCCATCTGCGACATGTCTCATCTGTGACCTCTGTGAGAGTCGTAATCCCATAGGGATTTCGACATGCGGCAATGTACGCATTACCGCGCAGATACCGCGATGTCCCCGGTTCAAATCTGGGAGGCGGGATCAGTCCTTTGTACTACTGAACAACCGAGACTCCGCACGGAGTCAAGGGGACGAATGTAGAGGATGCTGGCGTCAACCCATTTATGTTATGCCCGGGTAGTGTAGCGGCCTATCATGAAGCCCTGTCGAGGCTTCGACTCGGGTTCGAATCCCGACCTGGGCGCCTCAATTTTTAGCTTCAATCGGCAAAATGGCATTGTTACCAGTATTATTATCAAAATAATTATCAACATCGTATTCATAAATAGTATAATAACCCATACTATTATATATTGTAATTTCTAAATTATATCTAATGCTGAGGCGGGAGCACATAACGATCGGCTCCCGAAAAATAGATAAAGTAGGAGGGGATGGGAATGCAATCGATAATACAAGAAGCTTTAAGGTATGCTGAAAAAGAGCAAGTGAGTAGACAAACCACGGACCAATCCACGGACACCAGCGATTATTTTGAAGAATTTGGACTGCCGCAGATTAAGATTATAGGATGCGGCGGAGCCGGGAATAATACGACCAATAGACTACATAACATGGGAGTCGAAGGCGCTGAGACAATAGCATTAAACACCGACAAACAGCATCTGGACATGGTCAATGCAGACAAAAAGATTTTAGTTGGCAAAACACTCACGAGAGGTCTCGGTGCTGGAGGATATCCGGATATCGGTAGGCGAGCTGCTGAACTTGCGCGAGGGACGCTTGAAGAAATTTTGAAGGACGCCGATCTGGTGTTCATCACCGCGGGCATGGGCGGTGGAACCGGTACAGGAACTGCACCAGTAGTTGCAGAAATCGCAAAAGACCAGGGTGCAATAGTCGTTGGAATGGTATCATCTCCATTCAGAGTGGAACGAGCTCGAATGATCAAGGCAGAAGAAGGACTGGAAACTTTTAGAAGTGCTGCGGACACCGTGATCGTTCTGGACAATAATCGACTTTTAGAATACGTGCCGAATCTGCCGATCGAACAGGCGTTCTCGGTGATGGACCAACTAATTGCAGAGACCGTGAAGGGCATATCCGAAACGATAACACAACCATCGATGATAAATCTCGACTTTGCAGACGTCAAGACCATCATGTCTTGTGGCGGGGTTGCGGTCATGCTGGTCGGCGAGACAAAGGGACAGGGCAAATCAGATGCCGTAGTGCGCAATGCATTGGATCATCCACTATTGGATGTCGATTATCGGGGAGCAACGGGTGCCCTGGTTCACATTACCGGCGGGTCGGACCTAACACTGCGTGAAGCCGAGGAAATCACTAAATCGATCACATATGAACTCGACACACATGCGAATGTGATATGGGGTGCACGAATCAACAAGGAATTCGACGGTAAAGTGCGAGTGATGGCCATCATGACGGGGGTTCAATCTGCGCAAGTACTCGGACCAAGCAACGCCGATGCGTCCAACACCATGCTTGATTGCTACACGCCAGAACAGGAGAAGACCATTATCGATGTAATTCGATAGTGGTTTTTTTTCTTTTTTATTTCTTCAACCTCAACATTTCACAGATGGATGTCTGTGAGATGCACCAGATGGGACATCTGGTGGAGTCGTAATCTCTTTGAGATTTCGACAGTTGTAATTCCTTTGAAGTTCCAACATTTCCAATAGTTTACATGCCTGACATGTGTTGTTAGTCGTTGGTTCGCCGCAAATGCTACACTGCCGGAGATCTGCCTGTACCCATTCCCTTCCTAACATCTCGGACATTTTTTCAAAACTTCGCATTAACGCGTATTTGGTGCCAGGATGTTTTATCTCAAAGTCGTTCAGCATCTCTCGTGTCTCTCCCCTCATCGACCGTCCCGTATATGGACATTCATCGAAGTTTATGGGCAATTCGTCGAGTAGTGCATAAAGGCCCACCTCTTTTTCTGGAATGGTTCTCAACGGCTTTATTCGCGGAATTAAGCCTGGCTGAACTCTTGCTGGAACGAGTCTTGCCAGCCGATCGACGTCGCCGCGCAACAAATTTAGCAGTACTGCCTGTGCCTCATCATCCAGATTATGCCCGGTTGCCACTTTGGTGGCGCCCAACGTCTTGGCAGTCTTGTTTAATAAAATCCTTCTGAACACACCACACAGAGAGCATGGCAGTAGACCTGTCCCTTGGTTCATCATCTCATCTAACGTTAGCCCAAATTTCTCGGCAAATGATACGATGGTGAGTGGTATCCCAATCGCTTTGCAGACCTCTTTTGCAGTTTTGATCGTTTTTGCGCGATACCCTTTGATTCCCTCGTCGACGATAATAGCGGTCATCTGAATATCGGGGCGCTTGCCAAATAAGGAATCCAATATATGCAGCGTAACAATGCTATCCTTTCCTCCACTCAGTGCGACCGCAATGGTATCGTTCTTTTCTACCATCCTGTGCCTTCGGATGACGCTCTTGATCTTGCGCTCGACATCGTCCTTGAAATGCCCCTTGCACAGGTGCATGCCTGAATATCGCTGATGAATGACTGCCGGACCGTTACACTTATCGCATTTCATCTTTTTTATCCGCTAAATCTAAAACGTCTTTAGCTTCCCTTCCACAACCATCTCCGTAATATTCGTGACATCTGATAACCGTTCATCGAACACGCTTTCGACCTTGGATTTAATCGATTTTATACTGGTGCCATTTTCCAGTATGATTTGCGCGCTTGCTACCTTTGGGCTGTCGATCAAGTGTCCGATTTGAGATAGAATGCGCACATATATCTCCTCAATGCCATCGACGATTTCCACCACATCGTGTGCTATCTGGAGGGATAATAGATTATATATCTTGCCAACGTGGTTTACTGGATTCTTACCGCTGGACGCTTCCATGCTCATCGGCCGATTTGGTGTTATCAACCCATTACAGCGATTGCCCCTGCCCACAGAACCGTCATCGCCCATCTCGGCTGACGTCCCTGTCACAGTGAGGTACACAGAACCGATTTCATAATTATCTCCTGTATTGACGGCCACCGATACGTCGCGGTCGGTGTATTTTTTTGCGACATTCAAAACATATTCTGCCAATTCTCGTTTTATCGCCACATAGTGATCAATATCATCTACATATCTGGATACGAAACCGTCTGCAACCGTCAGGCTGATATGCTCTCCTTCCCGCAATCCCATTATCTTGAAATCCTCTCCAGTCGCCAATTGTCTTTTCCTAAAATCGTTCATCACAGCCCGCTCCACCCCATATACGATCATTTCGGTTTCCGAGAGGGGAGCATGACCCACTCCAAAGGATGTATCGTTTGCCTTGGGGATTTCGCCACACTTAAAAATATTTACAAGGTCCACAGAACCCGGTCCCAACCGCTGCTCTAAGACTGCGTGTGAGGATTTTATATTATTTATGGTGCTTGTTAAATACTCCTCTGCGGCCTCAAGGGCGATTTTTCCAACGGGTATCTTTTCATCATCGACATGTGCGGTAGCCCTGCCGCTCAGCAGTATATACAACGGCTTTATCACATCTCCTCCACCGTAGATAGGGGATGCCTCACCGCCGACCAATTCAACTTGGTCAGTATTATGATGCAATATCTTGCCAAACTGCTTTAGATACTCATTCGATAGCGCACGGCTGACTGCCTCTGCGATTCCATCACATATCGAATCCGGATGACCTATCCCTTTTCGCTCTACCAGCTCGATCTCCTGCCGTTCGACTGGCGTCTGGATGATATTTTCTATTCTGATATTTCGGTTCATCATAATCCCCATAACACATATCAGCTGTATTATGATTTAACGGTAATTTAACTCCTGTGTAAAAATCGGATGGTGGGTGCGATTTCGGCGATTTGCAGCCCATCCTTATATATTCTCACTATTCCTCCACTCTGAGATACCGTAACGGCGATCGCCTGTGTATCACGAGTTATCGCTGCTGCTGCGACATGACGTCCTCCCAATCCTTTCTGGACCCGTATGTCCCTTGCATCGATATCTAAATATCTGCCTGCTGCCAAAATATGACCATCTTCACGGACGACGAATACTCCATCTAACTGCGCAAAATTCTTGGCCGACTCCCTGTTATCTGGGATTGCCACATCTCTGTTTTTATCCTCATGTCCGTGATATGGATTGAGCGTCATCTGGTGCGACCGTTTGAGAACTTCATCCGAGTCCCCCAGAATAAAGGCAGTTCCAATCTGTTTGCCCTCTTTTCCTTCGTATCCCAATTCCAGCGCCAGCCTCAAAACAGCCCGTATCACTTCTGGATTTGCTCTGTCGGTGCTTTTATCTATTTCCTTGATAATGCCCTCTCCTCTGACATCACATACTATGATGGCGTCAAGTGAATCCCCTCCAACGATACCGACCACCGTGTCATCCGCTTTGATCTTCTCATCAACATATGCGCCCATGACGGCGTCCCGCATTTTGTCAATCCTATTGGATGTTCTGGAAAGCAGATTGATGACCAGGTCATCACGAATTCCTTCAATGCCGCCTTCTATCCGGCTGATTACTATCGGAATCTTCGTCTTGAGGTCTTTTTGCATATATTTCTCATCGACGATGATGATTGCAACAGCACCAATTTTATTTGCCAATCTAACCGCAGCTTTGCCAATCTCGAGTTTGATATCTTTTTTCTTCATCCATCCCTCTTATTCTATTATGTTATTCTTGGTTAAGCTATATAAGAAATGTGTAATATTATCATGAAGAGGGATGTGATTATGGATAAGACAATGGCGGAAAAAATACTTTCAGACAAACACAGGGCTGATGTTTCAACAGGTGACATTGTCATCGTTCCAGTTGATTTCGTATTCTCTCACGATGGCACCATGCCACTTGCGATTCAGCAAATGGAATCTGGACTATCGACGCGGAAGGTATACGATCCATATAAAGTGGCAGGTGTGTGCGACCATGCATCTCCCTCCCCAAGCGAAAAAGCGTCCAATGTTCACATTTTCATGCGCAAATTTGCGAAGGAGAACAAAATGCCATATTTCTTCGAGAACGGCGATGGGATCTGTCATCAGATCATCGTGGAGAAATTCGCCGCACCATGGAAGATCATCATAGGGGGAGACAGCCATACGTGTACGCACGGCGCACTTGGTGCATTCGCCACCGGGATGGGGAGTACTGATATAGCGGCCATCATGGCATATGGTAAGACGTGGCTCAAAGTTCCTGAATCATTTAAAATCGAGGTGATAGGGACGTTACCAAAGCATGTGTGCTCTAAGGACGTGATACTGCACATAATCGGAGAGATAACCGCAGATGGTGCCACATATATGTCCATGGAATTTTTAGGGGATGCGGTGGATGCCATGAGCGTGGAATCCAGGCTGACGATGTCCAACATGGCCATCGAAGCAGGAGCTGTAACGGGATTGTGCCAGACGGATTCAAAGGTAAGGGCATTTCTTGAATCTCATAAAAGAGGGGAGGAGTACAGAACGCTCGCTCCGGACAAAAATGCGACATATGCCGACGAAATCGTCGTCGAGGTCGAACAGATGGAACCGATGATCGCATATCCGCACCGGGTGGATAACGTTGCCCCGGTAACGCAGTTCGAGGGGCTTGATGTCGACCAAGTGTGCATAGGTTCCTGCACTAATGGGAAGATGGAGGACATGCGCATCGCAGCCCGTATATTGAAAGGTGAGAGCATAGCAAAAGATACGCGGCTGGTTGTATATCCTGCAAGCAGAGACATTCTGATTCGTGCAATGGGTGAAGGACTTATAAAGACACTGGCAGAAGCGGGCGCCGCAATCTGCCCTCCAGGATGTGGGTTTTGTATAGGGAGAACCGTTGCACTTGGGGACGGCGAGGTTGCATTATCCACCCAGAATAGAAACTTTAAGGGCAGAATGGGCAACGACAATGCAGGGGGGATATATCTGTGTAGTCCTGCTACTGCGGCAGTCAGTGCGATAACGGGCAAAATAACCGACCCAAGGGATGTGGTGATATAGATGAAGCATAAAGGAAGAATTCTGCGAATATTTCCAAAGGACACCAACACAGATGAAATCATCGCAGGGAGATACAAATACGATGAACTTGACCTCAAGAAGCTTGCAGTTCACACTTTTGAGTCGATCGATCCGTTATTTTATGCCGATGCCTCGAAGGCGAGGGATCCGTTGATCGTTGCAGCCACTAATTTTGGATGCGGATCGTCCAGAGAACAGGCACCGCAAGTCCTCAAGACATGCGGCATCTCGTGTGTAATCGCCGAATCTTTTGCGCGTATCTTTTACAGAAACTGTTTCAACATCGGCCTGCCAGTAATCGAGTGCAAGGACATGACAAAAAAAGTCGCGCAGGGAGATAAAATCGTGGTCGACTTTGAGCTGGGCATAATCCAGAATATGACGAAAAAAGAGGAATACGACTTCAAGCCAATCCCGAAATTCATGCAGGAACTGCTTGAAGCAGGAGGCTTGATGCCATATCTAATGTCGCATGGAGGATATCGTGACTAAAAAAGTAGCAGTAATCAGAGGCGATGGAGTGGGGCCAGAACTGAACCCTTGATACTACTCCCCCTGCCCGAGCGAATATGCTCGCTTGCCATTCATCAGGTAAAGATTCTCGATCTTAATCCACTCGAGGTTGTTCTGCTCAATCTTTTCCAGTAGCCACCTAAGGTCTGCATGTCGCGGGTAATCTGCCTTATCAGGCACCTGGAAACGGCAGCGCCAGTGGTCGGTGCAAAAAGTCTCTGGATAGCCACCTGGATAGACCTTCTGCCCACGATTGGATATCATAATCAGACGGAATCTCGGTGCCGCTAACCGCTCCAGTCTCTGCCCAAGCTCATCCGGCGAGAGTTTGCCCTCTCTAATGAAGACATCAATGCCGTTAAGTTGCATCTTCGTATCACGCACATTGGTCAGTCTCGATCTCTGAACTTTGACAAGCTTCCCACCGTACTTCGCAGTTTTGAAATATTCCGGCTTTTTATCGAGACGCGCAACTACAGCTTCAGCAAATTTCCATGTCCCGACCTCGGTCCAGCCCATATCGCTACCGCTACCGTCATCGCCAGTGCCAGCCGTTGCCTTTGCGCTGCGAACCAGATCATAAGTCCAGATACGATCTTCGATGGTCTTAAGCCATGCATTATGAATCCGCTCTGCGGTATCTGATTGCCCGATATAGTTCAACATCATCACTCCTGCAAGAAGCAGACCGGATGGATTTGCTATACCTTTCCCGGCGTGACGCGGTGCAGAACCGTGAATTGCCTCAAACATCGCGAAATCATCGCCCATGTTCGCACCCGGAGCGAGTCCGACGGAGCCAGAAATCTGCCCTAACATGTCAGAAGCGATATCTCCGTAAAGATTTGGCATAACTACTACATCGAAGCTGGAAGGTGTGTCTGCCAGCTTTGCCATTCCTATATCTATGATCCAGTGCTCGTTCTCGATCTCCGGATACTCGAGTGCGATTTCATCGAATACCTCGTGGAATAGCCCATCAGTCATCTTCATGATATTGTCCTTCGTCATGCAGGTAACCTTCTTACGGTTATAGACGCGGGCGTATTCAAAAGCAAAGCGAACTATGCACTCACAACCAGGACGCGAGATCAACTTGAGACACTGAACAACCTCCGGCGTCTGCTGATGTTCTATTCCCGCGTAAAGGTCCTCCTCATTCTCACGAATGACGACTACATCCATGTTAGAATGCTTTGCCGATACAAAAGGGTGATAGCTAACGACCGGCCGCAGATTGGCATAGAGCCCGAGCGTCTTTCGAATCGTGACATTCAGGCTTTTGTACCCTCCCCCCTGTGGTGTCGTGATGGGCGCCTTATAAAATATTTTGTGTGCCCTGAGAATCTCCCAGGTCTCCTCCGTAATCCCTGCAGTATGCCCTGCAAGATAAACATTCTCGCCAATCTCTACAAACTTTGGCTCAATACGTGCTCCACCCTCCCTCAAAATGTAGAGACATGCGTCCATGATCTCTGGACCTATCCCATCACCTCTGGCAACTGGGATAATGGGGGGGGTGGGAGTGGAAATCGCCCGATTACTGTGCTTCTGTATCATATCATCCCTTTATCTTATATGTATAATATAACAATGTTGTGCTTAATCCCTTGTCAATTCCTGGTCCAGGACATTGCGTCTAATGGCTAAAGTCTCTTTATCCCGGGCTTCAACCACTAACCCTGCAGATCGCGAACTAAGAACTGTCCACTTTTCACCAATCTGTTTATGGATATACTCAGCGAGGAGTGCTCTGCTCTTGTCGGAAGCATTTGCCTGATTTATTCAGCGAATATCGGAGAGTCCTATGCGATGTTCGAACCCGCGCACGGGTCAGCTCCAGAATACAAAGACATGAATAGGGTAAATCCAACCGCAACCATACTCGCAGGTGCATGGATGCTCGAGTATCTGGGAGAAAAAGATAAAGCCGATGCGATCTTCAAGGCGACGGAAGAGGTAATTGCCGAGGGCAAATGGTCACCTATGACCTTGGCGGAAACGCAAAACTCAGCGAGATGGCGGGCGCAATCGCCAAGCGCATGTATTCAAATCGTTTTCCTTAAACGGCTTACTCCATATCTTCGCCGTCTCTGCTGGCATCTTTTTTGACGATGGGCTCGAACATGAAGTACTTCTCAACGTAACTCTTCAGCTCGTCATCGGATATACATGAGCGCCTGACTTCATCGTCATACAGTTTCTGAATATCCTGATGAATGGCCTTTATGCGCGGGTCATTTTTGTCCACTTTCGCCTTAACATGCATCAGTTCGGACAGGGTCTCTTCGACCTTCATTCGTATTACTTCGGTCCCAGAGGAATCTCCTATCAACAATTCCCGCTTTCCACCGATCAATGCTGGTGGAAATGGCTCATATGTATATGGATTCTTGATAACTCCTGCTGTGTGGATGCCGCTTTCGTGGGCAAACATGTTCCTGCCGACTACTGCCTTATTTCTGGGAACTCTGATTCCAACTTCTTTCTCCATATATCTCGCAAATTCTACAAGGCATTTGAGGTTGTATTTCTGGAACCCCTCAACACGGTATGCCAGAAACAACAATATTTTCTCCAATTCTGCATTGCCAGCTCTTTCGCCTATGCCCAAAAATGTCAGATTTGACCAATTGGCGCCATACCAGTATCCAGCCAATGTATTGGCTATACCGAGACCGAAGTCATCGTGTATATGTGTTTCCATGTTTACAACCCCTACATCTTTAAGGCGCTTGATTATACTTGGAATTCCATAGGGCATATCTATCTCGGGAAATGGCATTCCAAGGTTTAGCGTATCACAAATTCGAATAAGGGCATCAGGTGATCTTTCTATAATCTGCTCAACAAGTGGAACCACAAATCCAGCCATATCTGCTCTTGTGATGTCTTCGAAATGACACCTGGCTTTTAGACCGTGACCAATCGCATAGTCCAGCGCAACTAAATATTTCTCTTCGGCCTCTTCCCTATTTTTTAAACCCATCTTGTCGAAGATGTGTACATCCGAGACGGACATCAATATCCCGATTTCTTCGATGCCATCCATATTTAGGGCTAAATCGATATCTGCTGTAACTGCCCGCGCCCACGCCGTGACTTCTGGATGTTTATAGCCCCGATCCAGCATTTCTCTGGCTGCGACGCGATCCCGTTTGTTATACAGGAAAGTTTCGATTTTCTCGATACCGATTTCGTGCAACCATTCATACACCTTCAGTTTATGGGATGTTTTAAACACGATGCCCGGCATTTGCGCACCATCTCGTAGTGTGCTATCGCTTATTTTAACCTCGACATTGCCTGGTAATTTGATTTTTGGCATGTCCTCATATGTTCTGTACATCATCCCATCACAATTGCATTAGAATGCACATAAAATTAACTAAGGTGATGTGTATAAGGATGTTCATGAGGCAAATAGCGGTTCTTCGACTGGGGCACAGACTGGGACGCGACCAACGTATGACGACACATGTCGGACTGACGGCACGGGCCTTTGGCGCAAACTGCATGCTTATCGCGGCTCAAGACATGTCGATCGAAAAAAACATGGACGATATTACCAGACGATGGGGCGAAAAGTTTTTTGTCAGAAGCGGTATTAAGTGGAAGGACAAGATCGTAGAGTGGAGGGGACGCGGAGGAAAGGTCTGCCACCTCACGATGTACGGCATTAATCTGCCGGATGTTATCGACGATGTCCGTGCGGCAGGAGATATCTTGGTCGTAGTTGGCGCTGAAAAAGTTCCAGCCGAAATTTATGGTATGGCAGACTGGAACATCGCGATAGGAAATCAGCCGCATTCTGAAGTGGCGGCACTGGCAATTTTTCTGGATCGACTACACGGGGGGGAAGAGTTAAGTCGCGTTTTTAAGGGCGGAGAACTCCATGTCGTTCCAATGGAGAGAGGTAAAGAAGTGCGCAGGGTTTCTCATGAATGATATACGGCGGATACTCATTATAGGAAAAAATACGCGCTATGTCGCTTGTTCGGCAAAAAGAGCAGGATACACTGTTCATGTCATCGATCGCTTTGGAGACGTGGACCTCAGGCGATGTGTCGATGGAGTGACCGTTTTAGATTCGCACCGTGATATATCGGATTCAAAGCTGAATGAGTATCTAAAGACGCTTGACGTGGATGCGGTGGTATTGGGTACTGGTTTCGAAACAAGGAATGTGAAGCTATCTGGAAGGGCATTATTGAGCAACGACCCGGCTGTAGCAAATAGGGTATCTGATAAAGAATGGTTGGCAAAAGAGCTAAATAAATTGGGCATGCCCCATCCGCGCATTTACACCAATGGAAATATCGAGTATCCAGCCATCATAAAGCCAAAACAAGGCATTGGCGGGCGCTTGTGTCAAATTATTCATGAAGGAGACGTCCCTCCAGATTATATAGCGCAGGAATACCTGGTGGGCAATTTTGCCAGCGTTTCAGTACTGTCCACCGAGGATGATGCCATGTCGTTGGCTGTAAACGAGCAGCTGATAGGAGTACCATGGTTGGGAGCGACGTCTCCGTTTCGCTATTGCGGCAATATCACTCCTTTCAATAATGAACACGATGATGAAATGCGTCAAATTGCAGAGGAATTAATACTCCATCTGGGATTAATTGGCTCAAACGGGGTGGACTTTATAATGACAAGGGATGGGCCAGTCATACTCGAGGTGAATCCGAGATTTCAGGGCAGCTTGGATGCGGTCGAACTTGCTACTGGCGTCAATCTGTTCGATGCCCATGTGCAGGCGATATCAGGTGTGTTGAAGTTCCGTAGGAATTACAACTGTTTCATTTCTGGAGGAAATGGAACTCTGCCAGATTTCCAATCTGGCACATGTCGGAATCTCAAAGAGATTACGACTCCACCAGATGTCCCATCTGGTGCATCTCACAGATGTCCCATCTGGTGCATGTTAGAGCGGAATGTAAAAACACGATGCTTTGCCGCTAAGATGGTGGTCTTTGCCACAGAGGATATGATGATCAGGACGAGCTTGGACATCGACGGGATAGTGGACGTTCCACATATCGGAAGTAAAATATGTACTGGATACCCCATCGCAACTGCTCTTGGAGCGGGTATCGACAGAAAGAGCGCACTTCATGCTGCGATGAAAAAGGCGCAAATGATAAAGGCGCAAATTCCAGATATCCCTCGGGACATGAACAAGTTTAATGCCATTTAAGTACATAGTAATAAAGAGTAATAGGTGGTTGAGTTAATGTCGTTGGATTCACAAAGAAAAGGTAACTCTCACAGATCTTCGATCTATGATATATTGAAGAATGCAGTAACTCGCGCATATCTCATAAAACTGATTGGAGAGGTGGGCATCCCGGTGGTCGAAAAGATGCCAGAGGGTGAAGTTACCGATGAGGAAATATCAAAAACAACAGGTGTGGCCTTAAATATAGTTAGACGAACCCTATTTATCCTGTATGAGAATCGATTGGCAGAATATCGACGGGAGCGGGATAAGGACAGTGGATGGCTTACATATCTATGGCATGTCGACTTACATAATATCGAACAGGTTATGAACTTGGAAATGAAAAAATTGTTAAATAACCTTCAGAAGAGATTGGAATCAGAAAAAGAAAACATGTTCTACTTATGTACTAAAGGTTGTGGACGATTTTTATTCGATCTGGCGGCAAAGACAAACTTTGCATGCCAATTTTGTGGTGCGCATCTCGAGTTTGAAGATAATGCGAATGTCATAACTGCGCTCGAAAAACGTATCGCTGAAATACGGGCGGCGAATGTGTGTTGAAATCTTCACAAGATTATAACTCCACCAGATCTCCGATCTGGCGCATTAAGATACAAGGGATCATCGACGCCGGAAAATGTACAGGCTGTGGGGACTGTGTGACAGCCTGTCCCGTAGATGCCGTTACGATCAAAGAGCGTGTCGTCATCGACGACGAATGCATAGGTGTGAGGTATGCTCCATGGCGTGTCCAGTGATCAATAGATTTCCGGAAAACGAGTTCGATAATGTACTGCGCGTATGTGCTGGTAAAGGCGATATGTGGGGACAGGATGGTGCCGTCGTCAGTGGAATTCTCAGGTCGTTGCTAGCAGAAGGGCATATAGACTGTGCGATAGGCGTGGGCAGGGATGACATGTGGCGGGCAACGCCCATTCTGATAACCGATGTCCATGATGTTGCAAAGACGAGTGGAACAAAATATACTCATGCCCCCGTTCTCTCCCTAACTAAAGATGCCACAGAAAGATATGGGAGAATTGCAATAGTAGGTGTGCCATGCCAGGTTTACTCCGCCCGACTGCTCAATGAGAGAAAAATAGTTGCGATTATTGGACTTTTCTGCATGTCGAGCTTCACATACGGCTTGTGCGAATTCGTATCCGGTCTTGGAGTTGACATCCGCGACGTGCAGAAAATGGACTTTGACAAGGGGAAATTCGTAGTATATGCAGATAAAGAACATCGTGTCCCGATAAAGGACATCAAAGAATATGCACGCCCATCGTGTAAGCACTGTCGTGATTTTAGCGCTTACCATGCCGATATCTCAGTGGGCTCGGTCGGCTCACCAGATGGATGGAGCACCATGTTGATAAGGACCGAAAATGGCGAGAAGCTCCTCGATTTAGTTGAGCTGGAACATGGAGATGCCAACATGGATGCGGTCAAAAGGCTGTCGGATATGAAACGGAAGAGATAACTGCACCCATAGAAATCATTATTAATCATTAATATTATAATGCGCTTAGAGGAAATTATGGAAAACGGGAGAACGGTCGCCATCAGAGATGCGCCAAAGAAGCGGGAACTGGTGTTCTTTCAAGACAACTGTACTGGTTGCGGAATGTGCTGTGAAGTATGTATATCAAATGCAATACGACTAGGGCCGACCGGGGCAATCGCAAGGGGGGTCGTGGATGCGGCATATCTTGCCGTAAATGAGGGCTGTGTTCTATGTGGCCTATGTGCCCGCATCTGCATGTTCGATGCACTCGCATTGTATATTGGTGGAGTGAGAGAAGAATACGATGCGCTTGGAAGCGTTGACGTGAAAGGCGGCTGCAAACTTTGTAAATTGTGTGAGGAAGTCTGCCCCAGGAATGCCGTCGTCGTGCATCGGACTATGCCCGGCATGAAAGAACTTCAACATGGTGAATTCAAGATTGACATGGAAAGGTGTATTTATTGCGGGATTTGCCAAGACATATGTCCAACCGAGGCATTGACGGTTGAGCGAGGTGGACTGAGCGCAAAACAGAGGGGCGTTTCAGAAGACACACCGGCGAGGTTTGAGCGAATAGAGCTGGACGAGGATAAATGCGTTTTGTGTAGAATATGTGCACGCGCCTGTCCCACTGATGCTTTGACAGTAGCTCGAGATGCATGCGATGATAAAATCAAAATCACCGGGGAAGTGATGATGGACAATAACACATGCTCATGGTGTGGTTGGTGTGAGGAGGTGTGCCCTGAAAAGGTCATCGAGGTCCAGAAACCGATTGAAGGAGACATTGAAATCGATGTGAAGATGTGCCAGGGCTGCGGCACATGCGTAGAAATATGTCCGTGCGATGCGCTCTATTTCCCATTGACCGAATATATCAAAATCGAGGAATCCTATGCGCCTGATAAAGGGTGGAGCAAGCCAATCCGACCGCGCACAATTCCCGTCGCAGTTCAACTGAAGGTCAATAAACAGCGGTGCATATTTTGCGGTGCCTGTGCAAACACTTGCCCCATCGGTGCGATCAAAGTCACACGTAAGAGGATAAGGATGATGGACGCGCTCCCGAAACCCACACAAAAGGCGCTCAGCAAATTATTACAGAGTACGCCCATAACCACGGAGGCGTAACATGGAGTTCATATTGAGTACTGGTAGAAGCATATGGCAGGGCGAGGGCATCGAGGCTGGTTGCGACTCTGACCTGTACTTTGATGCCTGCGCAAGAGTCGAAATGGACCCGGATGACATGATGTGTCTTGGTCTCAAGGAAAATGATGTCGTTAGGGTGAAGACGAGATATGGCGAGGTCGTCGTTTATGCGAAAACATCTACACAGATACCACATCGTGGGCTGATATTTATGCCATTTGGCACATGGGCCAACGTCGTCGTCCAGCCGTCGACCGAGTGTACAGGTATGCCAAACTCTAAATGCATTCCTGCAACGATAGAAAAAACCGATGAAAGGGTTCTGGGCGCCCACGAAGCAATAAAAATTTATTATGTCGACGGAGAGTGGGAAAAGAGGGCAGATGAGTTGAGGTCATACTATGATATACATTAGGTGTGAAGATGATGCGCGAAATTAAAAATGTGCCATGCCCTTTCTGCGGATGCCTGTGTGATGATGGCGTGGTCATAGTCGATGACGACAAAATCATCGGGACGAGAAATCTGTGCAGGATAGGACACCAAAAATTCGCACATGCCCAGAAAGGGCGATTCGAAACGCCATATATACGAAGGGATGGAAAACTGGAGCCAGTAAGTTTGGACGAGGCGTTCGATAAAAGCGCACACATACTTGCAAATGCGGAGCGCCCTCTCCTATATGGGTGGTGTTCGACAAGCGCCGAGGCAATCCAGATTGGATGTGAGCTCGCAGAGGCATGCGGCGGAATCATCGACTGCACTGCAACGCTATGTCATGGACCATCGCTTTTAGCAATTCAAGATCAAGGTGCACCCAGCTGCACATTGGGAGAGGTGATGAATCGTGCCGACTTGATCATATATTGGGGCTGCAATCCAATGCACGCACATCCAAGGCATATGAGCAGATATTCGGTATTTCCAAGGGGCTTGTTCAGGCAGAGAGGACGAAGAAGCAGGACCATCATAGTCGTCGACCCCAGGCGGACGGATACGGCGAAACTCGCGGACCTGCACATTCAGATAGCGCCCGGGTCGGATCACATGTTGGTGCACACGTTCCGTGAAATCATCAATTCATATGATGTTACACACGGGACTGTAGCTGGCATTCCGGCAGATGCGATACGGGAAACGATAGAGGCAATGGGACAGCATCAGTGGGCGGTGCTGTTCTTTGGAATGGGATTGACCCAACAGATGGGGAAGGATAGGAATATCGATGTTGCCATAAAATTCATACACGAATTCAACAAATATATCGGCATCAAGACCGTTTTAATGCCGATGAGAGGACATTACAATGTCGCAGGGTCAAACATCACGATATGCTCCGAGACAGGATATCCATTTGCAGTGGACTTTTCACGAGGATATCCCAGATACCACCCAGGTGAAACGACTGCCATGGATGTATTATATCGTGGCGAGGTTGATGCAATGCTCAACATCGCCGCCAACCCCGGAACATCGTTCTCGAATAGAGCCCTATCGCATCTGGCAAAGATACCGCTCATAAACATCGAACCCCATAATCAACAATCCATGCAAATATCAGATGTGGTAATCCCCCCTGCCATCGTTGGAGTTGAGTGCGATGGAACTGCATATCGAATGGACAACATTCCGATAAAGATGAAAAAAATTGTGGACCCGCCTAGGAACAGCATGCCAGATACCGTTATCCTGGGAGAGATTTTGAAGAGGGTCAAGGAATATGTATGAACTCATAACCCACGAAGAAAAATGTCATGGATGTGGCAATTGTGTGGTCTCCTGCCCAGTGAACGCATATATCGATCCAGCGGTTGCCGGAGGAAAAGGTCCGGAGACGGATGAGGTCATCATGAGGGTGGAGAATGGCGTGGTAAAAATCCTGAACGGGGACATGTGCAAAGGATGCGGAACATGCATCGAATCGTGTCCAGTGGATGCAATAGAATTGGCGGTGAATTATCGATGACAATGGAATTATTGATTAAAAATGGAATCATATATGATCCGACCAACGACGTGGATGGAGAGGTGATGGACCTTTGCATCAAGGATGGAAAAATCGTCGACAAAGTGAGCGATAGCGCGAAGGTCATCGATGCAAAGGGAAAGGCAGTTACCCCTGGCAAAGTAGAGTGCCATTCACACATGGTTGGCGCCACTCCGACCAGCGCCAGAATACTGAGACCAGAGGATATAAGAGTGCGTTTGAGCTCTGCCACAGGGATGCGAAGGAGCGGAGGGGGGCGCACTGTACCCACCACGTGGGAAGTTGGATATGAGTATGCTAAGCTTGGATTCACCAGAGCATATGAGGCAGCGGTGACTCCATTGTATGCACGGCAGGCCTGCAGAGAGTTCAATCGAATGCCAATACTTGGCAAGGGGATTTTCATACTCATGGGCAACAACTGGATGATAATGGATTATCTGAAATCCAGGGAACAGGATAAAATTACTGCTTACGTGGCGTTTCTTCTCAGGGCAACGGGCGGATATGCCGTAAAAATAGTCAATCCGGGGGGCAATGAGGCATATAAGTGGAACACTGGATGGAATTGCCATCACGCAGATGACCCCGTGCCATACTTCGGGGTGACCCCAAGGGAAATAATAAAAGGGCTGTGTGCTGCGAACGAGGCGTTGTGTCTGCCGCATTCCATACATCTTCATGTCAATAAAATTGGCACCCCAGGAAATTATGAGATAACCCTTGAGGAGCTGAATATAACCAAGAACATCGAGGTAAAGTGTGATTCTGGCAGAGCACAAAACACGCATGCAACACACCTTCAATTCCATGCATACGGTGGAGACTCGTGGGGGACATTTGAATCGAAGGCAGATGAGATCGCGAAATACATCAACCATCATGACCACGTCACAGGTGATAGTGGAAACGTGATATTTGGAGATGTGACCACGATGACCGCTGATTCGCCGGCGGAATGGGGCTTGTATAAAATGACGCATAACAAACTCATTACGTGTGATACCGAAGCAGAAGACAGTGTTGGGATTCTTCCATTCCTCTATTCAAAAAAATCTCCGGTTCACGCTGCTATGTGGGCGGTTGGACTGGAGCTGCAGCTGTTGACTGACCCATGGAAGATGTTCGTGACAACGGATCATCCAAATGGCGGGGTATTTTTTGACTATCCGCTGGTGTACTCGTGGCTGATGAGCGAAAAGGCGAGGATGAACCTAGCGGAAAATATCCATCCGTGGGCGCTTAAAAGAACCGGACTCGGCGGAATTGATAAAGAATATACCTTCTACGAATTGGTCATCGCAACCACTGCTGGACCCGCCAGGGCGATGGGCGTATCCAAGACAGAGGGGCACCTAAGCATCGGTGCTAAAGCAAACATTGCGATATGGGATGTGAACCCATTGGAGACTGATTTCTCCAGAGATTCGGCTGTGGATAAATTATCTTCCACAGCATATACGATAAAAGACGGTGAGGTTGTAGTAAAGGACGGTGAAGTTGTGTGTGCGCCCATGGCGCCAATCGACATAGTGATCCCACAAGTTGAACATGACATCCAAAAAGCAGTTGAGGAGGAGATCAAGACCAAGTTCAAGAGGTACTATACCATCCAGTTTGAAAACTATATGGTGGACCCCGAATCATACCTGTCAAAATCGGACCGAATTGAAATCGTTTCTGACAAGCTCCATGTTATACCGCATGAGATTCCAAGGGATGTGAAAACATGAATAAGATAATTCTCACGCCAAGGAAGCGGTCACGCATATCATTAGAGGCAGAGGTGATAACTCCAGATAATTTTGCCGGCAAATCTCTGGACGACGTTGAAAACATAGTAATATATCGTGGAAATCGATCCATTCGGCTCAAAGAGCATTTTGAGGTGAGTGGAACGCCCTACGATACCGCTGAGGAATTGCGAATAATAATAGATGGCGACGCCTCGCGAACAAAGAGAATTGGCGAGAAAATGGGAAGTGGCGAGATCGTCATCCGTGGCAATGTCGATATGCATGTGGGCGCAGAGATGACTGGTGGCAAAATAACCGTGGAGGGCAGTGCAGATAACTATGCGGGAAGGGAGATGACGGGAGGAATTCTCCATATCAAAGGCAATGCACTGCACTATGCTGGCGGGACTGCGCGGGGTAAAAAGAGGGGGATGGCAGGCGGAACACTGCTCATCGATGGAAGTGCGGGAGACCATGTTGGCAATTTCATGTACAAGGGGATAATCAATGTAAGGGGAAACGTTGGACAATGCGCCGGGACACACATGAGGGGGGGTGCGATCGTCATCGGTGGAAACGCATTCTCCAGAATTGGCAGTGAGATGGCAAAGGGAACGATTCTCGTCAAAGGAAAGGTGCACCTGACCACGGCCTCGCTTGGATACGGGTCAATAGGTAAAATAGTCAGGGACCCTGAACTGGGTGGCACGATGGTCAGGGGAGATTTTTATGAATTGCGCGGCGACATGGGATATGAGCCAAAATGCGGGTCAGGGATAATATACGCATCCGTTGAGCACAATGAGCACATTCTGCCAGGCGGGGCAGATATGCCGCCGAAAAGGAATATGCTGCCATATCTGAAGATGTATCACTCAGAAATAAAGGGGGGAAGTGCTTAAAATGGAGCCAAAAATAGTGATTGGCGGTCCAAATTGCCTTGGCTTCGACCTGAATGGAAGACTGGCGATGAACCTGACCAATGTCTCTCGTGTAACCACTGCCAAAATATCCTCGCCGAAAGAATACGCGGAGCGCCTCGCAGAGGCAAAAAATCCGTTATACATAATCGGGTGCGGCGTTCTGATGAGTACCATAAAAGGCAAGCCTACGATCGATTGGTGTGTTGAGATCGCCAAGGCGGGCGATTTGCCGGTGTGTGCGACTGGTGACACCGCGGGACCATTAGCAGAGAGGGGCTTGAAGCCAAATCTCAGTTGCGGAATATTGGAAATAAGCGGCGTCCATCTTACGAACCCCAATTGGAAGGGAGTCAACGGAAAGGGTCAGCATGATTGGGTTCTATTCCATGGAATACCATGTTATTTTGCCGAAAGGGCGTTGACCACTCTGTTGAGGTATTCTCCGTGGCTGAAGACGTACACCATCTGCCATCGTTTTCATCATAGCGCAGATTTCACATGGCACATGCAAAACCAAGAGGGGTTTACAAGACATGTAAAATTTATTATAGAAGAGTTTGAAAAGATAAAAGGGAGGAGACATCAATGCGAGTAAATGGAGTAGAAATTGAAAATACGTTTGCAGAGGCATTTGGGATAAAGATGGCGAGGGTGTTGATAACCGGCGCCACACCATACTGGGCGCGTGTAGCAGCACAGGAAGCGACGGGATTCGGAACCTCGATCATCATGTGCCCTGCAGAAGCGGGTATGGAAAGAGAGGTTGGCGGCGATGAAACGTCGGACGGAAGACCTGGCACATATATCATGATATGCCATATGAGCGGCAAAGAGCTGGAGAATCAGTTGCTTGCGAGAATAGGGCAGTGCGTATTGACCGCTCCAACTGCGGCTGCGTTCAATGGTCTGTCGGATGCAGAGATACAATATGACACTGGTTTTAAGCTAAAGTTCTTTGCCGATGGATATGAGAAAGAGGACGTCATCGGTGGACGCAGAGTATATCGCATTCCCATGATGCAAGGGGAGTTCATCGTTGAACACAGCATAGGTGCAGTCAGCGGCGTTGCCGGTGGCAATTTCTTCATCCTCGCCAAGAATCAGATGGCGGCACTCATGGCAGCCGAGAGTGCAGTCTGTGCCATCTCCAAATTGGAGGGCAGCATCACTCCATTCCCCGGCGGCATAGTGGCATCCGGGTCGAAGGTCGGCGCAAACAAACACAAATTCATGAAGGCGACTACCAACGAAAAATTTTGTCCAAGCCTCAGAGACGAGGTGGAGACCATGGTGCCTCCTGGTGTGGAGGCGATGTACGAAATCGTCATAAACGGCATAGACCCAGGTGCAATAGAAAAGGCGATGAGGCATGGAATCCTGGCGGCGACCAAAATTCCAGGCGTCGTAAAGATAACTGCGGGCAACTACGGTGGAAAGCTCGGCAAATATAAGATGCACTTAGAGGAGATTTTGGGGAGAGATGACATATGATTAGCGTAAATAAAGAGGCAAAAAAGATAGTGGACCAGATGGTGGACAATTCAGACAAATTGAATATCGATGTGTTGGAGATCGAAAATGGCACCACCATATTGGACTGCGGAATCAAGGCAAGGGGAGGAATGCAGGCAGGAAAACTGCTTTCAGAGATATGCATGGGCGGATTGGGGGAGATATCGTTTACTCAGATGAGTATCTGCGAATGCGACGGTGATGACGACCGTTGTTGCAGTCGCAACTTCCATGCCATGAACGTCGTTGTTGACCAGCCGTTGATCGGATGCATGGCTTCACAATATGCTGGATGGAGTATCAGCGTTGGAAAATTCTTTGCGCTTGGGTCCGGTCCAGCCAGAGCATTGGCCTTGAGGGAGAAATTGTTCGAGGATTTAAAATATAAAGACGAGTCCGATGTTGCCATACTGGTGCTGGAAACATCCAAGGCACCAGAGGCGGAAGTTGCAGGCTACATCGCCGAGAAATGCGGCGTCGAATCCGAAGACCTGTATATATTAGTTGCCCCGTGCGCAAGTGTAGCAGGGTCCATCCAGATATCAGCGCGTTTGGTCGAAACCGGAATGCACAAGATGCACGAAATAGGATTTGACATCAACTCGGTGGTCAGCGGATTCGGCGTGTGCCCGATAGCGCCCATAGCAAAGAATGACCTGGAGGCAATGGGCAGGACCAATGACTGCATACTGTACGGCGGAAGAACGTGGTATAACGTGAATTGTGAGGATGAGGAGATAGAGAAGACGATAGAAAGGGTGCCGTCTGGTTCCTCAAAGGACTACGGCATGCCGTTTTTGGACATATTTGAGAAATATGATAAGGACTTTTACAAGATAGATCCCCTGCTGTTTTCACCTGCCGATATTACTATCAACAATATGAGAACTGGAAACAACTTCCACGCTGGCAGCGTGAATATAGATGTTTTAAGGAAATCTTTGGAGGTTTGATTAAAGATGGCGAAAGTAAAAATAGGATTTGTGAAACTCGGGGCTCTGGGAATCTCTCAGGTAGTCGATTTACTGCTGGATGAGAGGGCGGAGAGGGATATAGATGTTAGGACGGTTGGTACTGGGGCAAAAATGGGAAAGGATGAAGCGGGCTATGCAGAAAAGTTGATGGAATGGGGTCCCGATTTAGTGGTGGTCGTAAGCCCGAATGCCTCGCTTCCAGGACCAAAAATAGCGCGAGAGGTCGTTAAAGATAAGCCCTGTATCGTCATATCGGATGGACCCACGGAAAAGATAAAAGATGAGCTGGCAAAAGAAGGTTTTGGATATATCATCTTAAAGGGTGATCCACTCATTGGCGCACGAAGGGAATTTCTCGACCCAGTCGAGATGGCGTTGTTCAATGTAGATGCTCTGCGCGTATTGACGATATGTGGTGCAGCACGATTGGTCCAGGAGGAACTGGATGCCGCAATAGAGGGGGTTCGGCAGGGGAGTGTGAAGCTGCCACATATCATCGCAGGTGCGGAGACGGTGGTCGACAGGGCAGGGATTTCAAATCCATACGCGAGGGCGAAGGCCATGGCATCGTATAAAATGGCCGAGCTCGTCGCAGAGATGAACGTGCAAACGTGTTTCGTCCTAAGAGAGCCGTCCAGGTACATCATGATGGGAGCTGCTGCCCACGAGGTGATGAGGGCTGCGGCGCTGCTCGCCAACGAAGCCAGGGAGATCGAAAAAGGTGCCGATAGCGTGTCGCGCAAGCCTCACGACGATGATGGAAATATACTATCTAAAAAGGGCCTCCTGGACATGCCTGAATAGATAAATATCATCGGCGAATGATCGCTTTGATCACGCATCCAATTCGCCGGATTTTATTTTTTCAACAAGCGCGTTCCACTCATCCATAGTGAGTTTGATAAAGTTGTCTTCTTCACC
>CAYPOB010000008.1:0-2382 GCA_964412405.1 uncultured Methanocellales archaeon
ATGATGGAATTGATATTATTTGCACTGATTGTTGGTATCGTAAGTTTAATATTCGCCGCCTTTTTGGCACGGAACGTCCTCAAACAGGATGCTGGAACGCCAGAGATGATTGAACTTTCTGACATGATTCAAGAAGGTGCGATGACATTTTTGAACAGGGAATATAAAACGCTAATCGTTTTCACCGTCATTGTATCGGCAGTGATTGCCGTGGCAATAGGCATCGAAACGGCAGTGACGTTCGTCATCGGGGCGTTTGTATCTGCATTGGCAGGAAACATAGGAATGAGAGTCGCCACCAAATCCAATGCGAGAACTGCCAATGCGTGCAGAGAGGGAGTAGGAGCTGGGCTTAAAATCGCATTTTCAAGCGGCGCAGTGATGGGATTGACGGTAGTGGGACTGGGTCTGCTGGGCGTAAGCGGCATGTACTACATATTTAGAGACCCTGCCGTATTGTTCGGGTTCGGATTCGGCGCCAGCTCTATTGCGCTCTTCGCCAGAGTCGGCGGAGGAATATTCACTAAAGCGGCGGATGTCGGCGCTGACCTTGTCGGCAAAGTCGAGAAGGGAATTCCAGAGGACGACCCAAGAAATCCAGCAGTAATAGCCGATAATGTCGGAGATAACGTCGGCGATGTGGCCGGGATGGGGGCGGATTTATTCGAATCGTATGTCAGTTCCATTATTGCAACGATGGCGATAGGTTTAGCCGCATATTTGGCAGGAGATATGGGGACCAATGCCGTAGTGCTCCCTCTATTGCTCGCAGGTGTAGGAATCATATCCTCGATTATCGGCACATTCTTCGTGGGAGTCGGTAAGGATGTAAACTTGGGTGCTGCAATGAATAAAGGAATATATGTGAGCGCTATATTAATGGCAATTATGGCATACATCGTCATCATGGTCGTTTTGGGTGACGTGGGCGTGTTTTATGCAACAATTGTGGGTTTGGTTACTGGCATCCTGATCGGCCTCTTTACAGAATATTATACTTCGCCCGACAGAGCGCCTGTACAACGGATTGCGGAATCTTCTCAAACGGGCGCTGGAACGAATATCATCAGCGGAATGTCGGTCGGTATGCGCAGCACCCTTCCCCCGATCATCGTGGTATGCCTTGCAATCATATTGGCTCATCATTTTGCTGGATTGTATGGAGTTGCGATAGCCGCTGTTGGTATGCTTTCCACACTGGGCATAACTCTCGCTGCAGATACCTATGGGCCAGTTGCAGACAATGCCGCAGGAATTGCAGAGATGGCTAAGATGGGCCAAGAGGTAAGAGAAAGGGCCGAGGCACTGGATGCAGTTGGAAACACGACCGCAGCCATTGGTAAGGGCTTTGCCATAGGTTCTGCGGCTTTGACCGCACTGGCACTATTTTCAGCATACCGCATGGCAACTGGCTTGGAGGTCATAGACGTCACCAAGCCATTAGTCATCGCTGGCATGTTCATAGGCGGCATGTTACCGTTTTTATTCTCTGCAATCACGATGGAGTCGGTTGGAAAGGCAGCATTCCAGATCGTCAACGAAGTGCGCAGGCAATTCAAAGAGATACCAGGTCTGATGGAGGGAACGGCAAAACCAGATTATGTGAAATGTATAGATATAAGCACGGTCGTGGCTTTGAGAGAGATGATCGTTCCTGGGATACTGGCAATAGCAGTGCCACTCACCGTCGGCCTGATTCTTGGCCCAGAGGCTTTAGGAGGGCTTCTAGTTGGTGCGATCGTCACGGGGTTCCTGCTTGCGATTATGATGGCAAATGCTGGCGGTGCGTGGGACAACGCGAAAAAGTATATCGAAGCAGGTAACCTTGGGGGCAAGGGCACGAAAACTCATGCCGCTGCAGTAATAGGGGATACCGTAGGCGACCCATTTAAGGATACGTCTGGCCCCTCCCTGAACATCCTCATCAAGTTGATGACCATAGTGGCACTGGTGTTTGCTCCGCTGTTCATTTAAATAAAATCACGCCAGCGCTTTTGCAAGCCCCTTCGTGCTCTCTTTGGGTTTTTCATCTTCTACCCGAAAACACTTCGCAGAAGTGTTTTCTAAACTGTGCGTGAGAGCGACCCACTCTAATGTCTTTGTCAATTCATTGTTAGCAAGCCTAAACATCTCGCTTCGTCCCACCGTTCTCACCTTCTTGACGACCTTGTTCTCCTCAAGTTTTGGAATTTTATCATAGACGGTCGTCCGTGATAATCCTGTGTATTCGGCGATTTGGCTAATCGAGTAATCGTATCGGATGTGCTCGCCCAAGAAGTCGATGATCCGCATTTCTGCGGTATCCCCAAGGAAGTCAGTTAGTGCCATTTCTATCCTCTTGTATTATCTACACGTTATATTCTACACGTTATATTATACACA
>CAYPOB010000008.1:2482-11265 GCA_964412405.1 uncultured Methanocellales archaeon
TTTCTATCCTCTTGTATTATCTACACGTTATATTCTACACGTTATATTATACACATAGTATACACAATTATACACATAATATACACATATAATTTAAAGCTTTTGCTGGACAAAAAGTATAAATAAACTGAACAATAATAAATATGTGATATGACATGGCATGTGAACTCACAGAGTATGAACTGGACATCCTATACAAAATCGTTCGCAAAAATCGCTGGTGCAAAAAGCATATTTCACAAGATGATCTTGTGAGGGGTTTTCCCTCTCACGACCTTGGCACTTATAAAAATGCGATCAAATCTCTTATTAAAAAGGGATTATTAGTTCATTATAAATCGAAAGGACGAAATGACGTGTGCATTCCCAAACGTAACAGGGCAACCATAACGAGATATTTGATGTACACGATTTTGAGAGATGATTTATAAGATGACAATCCAAAGCTTGATATTTGGTAAAAATAGATTAAGATACTGGTGCAAAGATAGATGACCATTTCGTTCAAGGACATAAAAATTTTTGACACGACACTCAGAGATGGAGAGCAGACGCCAGGCGTATCGCTTACAATAGATGAAAAACTATGGATTGCCCGTCAACTCGATGCGCTGGGCGTTCATGTGATCGAGGCAGGGTCCGCAATCACATCCGAAGGTGAGCGGGCCGCCATTAAAGCGGTAGCAAGTGAAGATCTGAACGCAGAAATCTGCAGTTTTACCAGGACATTAAAAAGTGACATAGATTTCGCGCTGGAATGCAACGTGGACTCGGTGCATCTTGTCGTGCCCGTCTCAGACCTTCATATCCGGCAAAAATTGAAGAAGGACAGGGAAACCGTACTGCAAATGGCAGTAGACGTTACGGAATATGCCAAGGAGCATGGCTTAATAGTTGAATTAAGCGGAGAAGATGCATCGAGGGCGGATTTGGACTACCTTATGTTATTATACAAAGAGGGAATATCCGCTGGCGCAGATCGCCTGTGCTTCTGCGACACCGTCGGGGTGTTGATTCCTGAGCGAACTGAAATGATATTCAAGAAGCTCGCAGAATTGGGAGTGCCTGTCAGCGTGCACTGCCATGATGACTTTGGACTTGCGACCGCGAACTCAATTGCAGCACTAAAAGCAGGAGCTCGGCAGGTGCACGTTACCGTGAACGGACTCGGGGAGAGGGCAGGAAACGCCTCTCTTGAAGAAGTGGTCATGACCCTAAATGCGTTATATGGCTACAAAACGAAGATAAATACTACAAATTTATATAAGATCTCCAGATTGGTCAGTCGTCTAACAGGAGTTCCAATCGCGCCAAACAAGGCGATAGTTGGAGATAATGCCTTCACCCATGAGTCGGGCATTCACGCACATGGCATACTGGCTGACACATCTACTTACGAGCCAATTACGCCGGAGATAGTTGGCAGAACGAGAAAAATTGTCCTCGGTAAGCACGCTGGAAAAAGTTCCGTTAAGATGGCGTTAAAGGAGTTTGGGCTCGAGGCGAACGGGCAACAAGTAAGCGAGATCACCAAGCGCATCAAAGAGCTCGGTGATAAGGGAAAGCGCGTTACGGATGCCGATTTACAGACAATTGCAGAGGCAGTATTGGGCATCTATCGAGAGGCAAAAGTAAAGCTGGAGGAACTGACCGTCGTCTCTGGAAACAAGGTGACTCCAACGGCTTCGGTTAAGTTAATAGTGGACAATAAAGATATAGTTGAATCCGGCACAGGGATAGGTCCTGTCGATGCCGCCATCAATGCATTGCGAAGGGCAATCGCCGATACTGCTGACATCAAACTGGAAGAATATCGAGTGGAGGCGATCACAGGAGGTACGGATGCGCTTGTCGAGGTGTGGGTCAAATTGAGTAAAGATGAAAAGATGGTTACGGCAAGGGGCGCAAGGGCCGACATTATAATGGCATCGGTTGAAGCGGTGGTGGAAGGAATTAATCGGTTGTTGCAACAGGAAGTAAAATGATTAAGAAGCCTAAAATGACGGGAGCAAAAGCGGTAATCGAGTGCCTGTATAAGGAGAACGTCGAAGTTATCTTTGGATATCCGGGGGGCACGGTGTTGCAATTATATGATGAGTTATACGACTCGAATATAAGACATATTCTCGTGCGACATGAACAATGTGCTGCCCATATGGCGGATGGGTATGCACGTGCTACTGGGCGCACGGGCGTATGCATAGCGACGTCTGGGCCAGGTGCGACGAATCTGGTGACCGGCATCGCCAACGCATATATGGATTCAATCCCAATAGTGGCGTTCACTGGTCAAGTGCCCACCAGCATGATAGGCAATGATGCATTCCAAGAGGTGGACATTACAGGGATCACGCTTCCAATTACCAAGCATAATTATCTTGTAAAAGACGCCGAGACCCTGCCAATGACCATAAAAGAGGCTTTTCATATCGCCTCGACGGGGCGCCCAGGTCCTGTTTTAATCGACCTGCCCAAGGACATACAAACGGACAAAATAGGATTTGAGTATCCTCAAAAGGTTAAACTGGATAGTTACAGGCCCACATACAGCGGACACCTGCCTCAAATCAAGCGTGCGGCAGAGAGCATAATGCGTGCAGAACAACCCATCATCTATGCAGGCGGAGGAGTTGTAATTTCGGGTGCCCATGATGAATTGCGCACTCTGACAGAATTAATTCTGGCCCCGGTAGTGACGACGCTGATGGGGAAGGGAACGTTTCCAGAAACGCATCCACTATCCCTTGGGATGGTGGGGATGCACGGCGCAAAATATGCGAATTATGCGATGACCGAGTCGGACCTGATCATCGCGATTGGAGTGCGATTTGATGACAGGGTAACCGGGAAAATCGATGGCTTTGCACCAAACGCAAAGGTGATCCATATCGATATAGACCCTGCCGAAATCAGCAAAAACGTCGAAGTCAACATCCCAATCGTGGGAGATGCTAAGGTCATACTCAAAGAGTTGATAAAAGCATTAAGACAGAAACGGGAATCCAAATGGAATGAGAAAATAAAGGCGTGGAAAAAAGAGTTTCCTCTGCAATATTGCCGCAGCGATAAAGAAATCAAACCACAGTATGTAATCGAGCAGATATGCAAACTCCACGGTGATGCCATCATCACCACGGAAGTAGGACAAAATCAAATGTGGGCAGCGCAATACTTCAAGTTCACCAAACCACGAAGGTTCATCTCCTCTGCAGGGCTCGGCACGATGGGATATGGCTTCCCTGCCGCAATTGGTGCCAAGGTGGGGTGCCCTGATAAACTCGTCTTTGACATCGCAGGGGACGGGAGTTTTCAAATGACCTCTCAGGAACTTGCAACTGCCGTATCAAATAATATTCCCGTTAAAGTGGCAATCTTGAACAATGGATTTTTGGGAATGGTCAGACAGTGGCAAGAGCTATTCTATGACAAGCGATATTCTGAAACTCGTCTGGACGCTACTCCAGACTTTGTAAAACTTGCAGAGGCATATGGGGCACTTGGCATAGAAGTAACTAGACCAGGGGAAGTAAAATCAGCGATCGAAGAGGCAGTAAACTCTGATAAGCCAGCAGTCATCGATTTCAAGATAGCTCCTGAAGAAAATGTATTTCCGATGGTACCTGCAGGTGCAGCCATAAATGAGATAATCGACTAAGGAGACAAGGGGGCATGATGAAGCATACACTTTCAGTACTCGTAAAGAATAGGCCAGGCGTGCTGGCGCGCGTTTCCGGGCTCTTCAGCAGACGCGGCTACAACATCGACAGTCTTAGTGTGGGGCTAACTCATAATCCCGATGTTTCGAGAATGACCATTGTAGTAGCAGGAGATGACCGCGTCGTGGAACAGGTCGTTAAACAGCTGAACAAACTTATAGATGTCATCAAGGTCTTGGATATTCGAGAAGGTGAGTCCGTTAATCGCGAGCTTGCGTTGATTAAAGTGGAAGCTGGGCCAAAGACGCGCTCGGAAATCATGCAGATAGCAACCATTTTCAGGGCGCGAATCGTCGATGTGGGTGCCAGGACATTGGTGATCGAGGTCACCGGCGATAGCCATAAGATAGATGCAATGGAACAACTATTGAGGCGATTCGGAATCAAAGAGATGGTGCGAGCCGGAAAGGTCTCTATACTTAAGGGCACAAAGGGAATGGAGTAGGTGATATTTGATGGTAAAAATTTTTTATGACGAAGATGTGGATATGACCGTGCTTGCGGACAAAAAAATCGCAGTTATTGGTTATGGAAGCCAGGGGCATGCTCAGGCACAAAATTTGAGAGACTCTGGACTGGACGTGGTGGTTGGTGTTAGAAAGTATGGCGGGAAGTCATGGGACCAGGCGGAAAAGAGTGGTATGAGGGTCGCGGCAATCAAAAAGGCGGCAGCGATGGCAGATATCATACAGATACTGCTGCCAGACCATGTACAGGCAAAGGTCTACAAAGATGAGATACTCCCAGGACTTGAGAAGGGCAATGCATTGGGATTTTCGCACGGATTCAACATACATTTCGAGCAGATAGCCCCATTAAAAGATATAGATGTATTCATGGTAGCCCCCAAGAGTCCTGGCCATCTCGTCAGGCGGATGTATCAGGAAGGCGCGGGCGTGCCTGGTTTGCTTGCAGTTCACCAGGATAGTACTGGAAATGCGCGACATATTGGGCTTGCTTATGCCAGGGGAATTGGATGTACCAGGGCTGGGCTAATCGAGACGACGTTCAAGGAGGAGACGGAGACGGATTTATTTGGCGAGCAGGTGGACCTGTGCGGCGGCGTCACCGAGATGATCAAAGCGACATTTGAGACGTTGGTAAAGGCGGGCTACCAGCCAGAGGTCGCATACTTTGAATCACTGCATGAGCTCAAACTGATCGTCGATTTGATATATGAAGGCGGTCTGACATCGATGTGGCATTCGGTATCGGATACTGCAGAGTATGGCGGTCTGACAAGGGGGAGGAGGATAATAAACCAGCAGTCCAGAGATGCCATGTTGGAGATTCTGAGAGAGATTCAGGAAGGAGAGTTCGCCAGGGAGTGGATTAGAGAAAACCAAACTGGACGTCGCGTTTTCAATACACTGGTCGCCCATGAATCCGAGCATCAAATCGAGGAAGTCGGTAAAAAACTAAGAGCTATGATGCCGTGGCTGAGGGAATGATATTTCTATCCTTTTTTTAAACTCCACTCAACGAATAGACGAACAGTTAGAGGGTGGAGGGAGTCTAACGGTAACGCCGCTGTAAAAAGCTTTTGACTCGTTAATCTGGTGGTCTATCCAGCAAATCAAGGTTTTAACTATCCCTTACCTCTGACGTTCTTATGCTAATTTCTGTTCTCTCCAATGTTCCCTTACATCCCAATACCGGGCATAGCATATGCTTTTCTTTACGTTCTTTTTTACGTTCTGGCTTTGTCCTGTATTTGATATTCAGGAGTTTGTAGTATTTACGCCGGCAACTGCAAGCAAGCCAACCATACCATGAACCACTTTGATACCGATACGGAACTGTCATAACCTTACGAACACCGCCGATAAATAAATGAAGGGAGGAAAAACCGAAGTGTCGGTTTTTCCAATCTTTTCATTGTTCTGTTCTCTCTATTTTCTTCTGGTATTCCCTTAAAGATTCCCATGTGGAATAAGGGGATGTTATTCCCTAATTTAGGGAATAAGGGAATCTTATTCCATAGGAAAAGGCAGACATGCAAAAAGTTATCCCACTAGTCTCAACTTAAATCTTTCTGCCTTGGACATTGTAGAAAACACCATCAAACAACTATTTCACCAGCATTTATTTTTTTTGCTGTTTCATAGGCGTCATACATGCCATAAATCCACAATAAAGGAGTTGTAAAAAGCCCTATTGCCACAATAATCAAAAAGAATGATATTACATAGGCGATTAGCAATACAACTCCTTTGAGGATCTGACCATTATATATTTGACCTGCACCACACCAAATAAACGATGCCAACGCCGCAAGTCCTGGATTTTTGATTTGGGTTGTCGGTGCCATCGCTCTTACCCCGCACTTTATGCATATTTCCGCTTTCACATCTATCTTTTCTCCACAATTGGAGCAAAATTTGGTTTCGTCAGTCATTTTATGCCTCCTTGTCTCTGCCACAGTCATAATGAGATGATTTTGACTCTATGGAAAACCCACCTCACAACTTTACCAATTTAGTTGTTCTGTTAGTTCCCATGAGTTGTCACCTCTTTTCTTATTAGATAGTTTACATTTGACCTTTAAATATTTTCTCCTTTCCTAAGCTTTGCACCTTTAATACCATTTTTCGAGTATTTTAGGTGCAAGTTGCTGAATTTAGGTGCAAAAGGTATTTTAAGTGCAAAGCTGTCATTATTTTTACTTTTTGTATGGGGAACGTTGAAAATGGTTGTTTTGGGACAGATGAAAAGGTTGTTTTTGAGAATGGAATAAAAGGGGGGTTATTCCATGATTTAGGGGTATGTTTTGTGGAAAAAGGCAGAGATGAAAAAGAGTTTACCATTAGTTCAAGTTAACTTTAACCTCCATCGCCGTTTAATTTTTTCTGGAAGAGTTCTCTATATATTTATATCGTCACAGCTACAGTTGTTTCCTTAGCTTCCCTGGATGGTTTAATGGGGACACCTTCCTCAGCGAGGGCACTTAAATATAATTTGATGGCTTCTTTGATGTTCTTCTTGGCATTCCCCTCTGTTTTACCCTGAGAAATACAGCCTGGCAGAGAGGGCACGGTTGCAATATACCAGCCATCCTCATCTCGTTCGATTAGGACTTTGAATTTCATCACGCACACCTTTACAAGCGTATAAGTTTGTTTCAGTTTAAAAACTTTGCACTGACCATCATTTATCTTAGGTGTTATATATCTTCTCACAGCGCTGTCGTGGCTGAGAAAATGATATTTCTATAACACCTCGAAGAATTCCTCAATTTTCTTCTTCATCTCCTTATCATAACTCTTAAATGGTATCTTCAGTTCATCTGCTATCTGAAGGACGACCGCATCTACTCCTTTTAACTTCATCTCCACTGCGATTTCAGATGCACGAATCATCCTCTTCTTGTTGAGATCGTATGTCTTTACTTTGCCCCCTGTAATCCACCCAGCCATTACCTCTGTGGCCTCTCTTGCAGATTCGCCGTCTATCCTTCTGCTTATCGCTCCAGCGATCTCCACGACCACAATCCTTGAGATATGTGCCCTGCATCTCCCCGTCTCGACACGTCCCATGAAATCCATCGCATCCATATGAAAAGGGTCTTTTTCGATGAGCGAAGAGATGAAGACGTTTGTATCTACTACAATATCGCTCATTCTCCCCTGTCCTCTCTTATCGCTTGAACCGCAGATGTATCTGGCCATCGCCTGCTAATCTTCTCTTTCAGCTTCTTCCACCGTTCAAATTGATTTAAAACAGGTTTTATCAGTATTCCCTCATCGGTCTCGATCTCCTCTACCAGCATTCCCGGGCTGATGTCGAACTTCTCTCTCAACCTTTTAATCAGGGTTACCTGTCCTTTTTGTCCTACTAAGATTTGTGTCATGACTAATCACAAGTAATACTTAGATGCATTCATACTTATAAATGTTTCTGACTAAATTGAGTAAGGTGCCAACGAACAAAGGCATAATAAGTAGCAACAATCGCATACCTACTCAGAATAGGGCGATTACCGCATCCACTCCCTATTCAACATAGCTATCTTATCGAAATCATGGTCCTCTGAGATGACTGTATAAACACCGTGAGTTATGGCGCACGCGGCATGGATGGCATCTCTTGGATCGAGTTTGTATTGTTTGATCAGGGCCAAAGACTTCCATAGCACTTCGTCATCCACGCTGATAAAAATGAGATTCGGCATCGTCAGAAACGCCTCTCCGGCTCGCAGGGCAGCATCGGACCCTTTCTCCTTTTTGACCTTCCAGAACACTTCATCAAATGTCAGTGCAGATGTCGCTGCCATTAGCTTTCCAACTCTTACATTCTCCAGCAGATTTCTAGCCCGCTCTCCCCTCTCATCCGCATATAGAATCGCATAGATGAGGACGGTGGAATCCAGATATATCAACCCAATCGCTCCTCAAGCCCCCCCTCATGTGCATCGTGCGGATGTATCCTTCTGGTGACAAGTGGAGTAGACTTAGCGATTTCCCGAAATATTTTGACAGCATCACCCCTGGGTTTTTCAAGAATGAGTTTGTCACCCTCCATCTTGAAGATCACCTCAGATCGCGGGAATATTTTTAGCGCTTTCCTGAACGCCTGTGGGATGACCACCTGACCTTTTGGTCCAATCTTCATCTCTATCTCTAACATTCCTACACCTAGTTATACTTATGTATTACTGCTATTTATACTCTTGGACTGAAAACACGTTCATCTCGGGCCTTCGATCATTCGCGCAAGAGGCATAATGAGTATGCCGAGCGTGACTGCGATGATGCCCGCGACGAATATGGCATCGAATATACCTGCGCCTCCTATCGAGAGAAGGGTCAACGTGGGCGGTTGATATGCCAATATCTCATTTAGTCGAAGCATATCGGCGCCGACCAAAATCCCCATCGAACTGGAGAGAGGGCGTGGGACCGATTTCATATCCCATATCTTTTTCGATGTTGAAATCCCTTCGGGATTACAACTCTCGCAGATGTTGCAGTCCCTACGGGACTGCAACTCCACCAGATGTTCCATCTGGTGCATCTTCGAACTGCGACATAACCCGATGCCGATCATCGCGGCCACCAAGGATGGCAG
>CAYPOB010000008.1:11365-23241 GCA_964412405.1 uncultured Methanocellales archaeon
TCTTCGAACTGCGACATAACCCGATGCCGATCATCGCGGCCACCAAGGATGGCAGATAGATGTTACTGATTAATACGCCCTTTCCTGCAATAAACTCGGACAGATGGTATGCTATAACTGCCACAACAGCGACACCGATCAAACAATCCATAAACGATGCTCTGCCACTCTTTACCATCCTGGCAGATATTACAACAGGGATAAGGCACCCTGCCACGTTAATGGCGAGTATAGTATTTTCATACCAGTAAATCGGTATGTCCGGTATAAACCTGAATGCGACAATCGAACCGAACAATAGCACAAGCGTTTCAAAAACAGTGAATCCTATTGTCTAACTGGTTTCCAAACATTGATTTTAAATAAACCTATTTATTTTTAGGACCTAACACGGTTTTTTCAGACCGCGCAATCTTCCTTCTGACATGGCCCGTAGAATCGTATCTCTGTCCAGGTCCAGGTCGTTTGGTTGTAGCCTCGCCCTTTGGAACGAGTCTGATTCTTCCCTTTCTCCCCTTTATCTGAATCCATTCTACACTTCCTGTTTTACCCAAAATTATCCTCCCTCCTTTATAATGTCGCTGACCTTTTCTTTAAGAATTGTGCTGACAAGCTTCCCATCTACTTTGCCTCTGAGTTCAATCATCACCACACCCATCAAAGGTCCGATTACTCCATATCCTTTTTCTTTGATAAAGGCTCTCTTTGATTGTACGACCTTCTCTATAACACTTTCGATTGCCATCTTATCCAGCGTCTGCAGGCCAGCTTCAGAGGCAATTTCTTCTGCAGTTTTATCCGGATTGTTTGCCAGACCTTCAAGTACCCGGGGAATTCCTTCTTTGGCAATTTTGTTAGTACATATCAATTCAAACAATTCGATGAAATGCATAGCCTCCAAATTCTGAACGGGTATGCCCTCTCTCTTAAGTTCTGAAGTCGTTGCCTCTATGGTCATGACCACCAGGGTTGGAGAGATGTCCAATCTCATAATTCGTTCGAAAAGAGGTGCGTTTGCCGAACGTGTGATCAATTCTGCAAGTTCCTCGTTAAGACCATAGTCCTTCATATATCGCTCTTTGCGCTCCTGAAACAGTTCTGGAAGGGAGCACTTGATTCGCTTCAACCTCTTTTTGGATATTCTGACGGGCAGCACGTCCGTTTCTGGATACATTCGTGCGGCGCCGGAAAGCGGTCTCATATAGGTAGAATTGCCATCCGGCAGAGCGCGTCTTGTCTCTTCGGGCACTCCGTCCAGTGCCTCATTGGCCCGCTTAACTACGGCATTCAGTGCAGAACGCACCCGCACCTCATCGCCTGCGGCTATCACGATGCAGTCGTCTGGACCTGTACGAAGTTTTTTACGGATTATATTGACCTCTCCATCTATGATGCCGTGTTTTGGTAGTTCGTCGGTGTGAAAAATTCCGCCCACGCCAAATCGTTTTGCCCGGTCTGAGAATTCGGTGCCCAGCCTGCGGTTGGACTGGATCTCGCGCCCCACCAATCCGCCGAATTTGGGGAGATTGACAGCCATAGTGATGCCGTCTTTCAGTGCATTTTCGATCACCGTGCACATGGTATTGGCAAATATGCCACTTACATCTATCACCTTGGCTTTTATCCTTCTGGCACCGCGCTTCTTGAGTTCCTCGCTAATCCCCAATAACCCTACTTGGCGGATTATCTCGTTCTCCACGATCGGCTTTATCAAATTGAGAGTCTGCACGCCTTTTATCTCGACCCTTGCCCCCTCTGCAATCGAGATGTTGATATCCTGTCGAATGGTGCCTATGCCTCTTTTTACTTTTCCAGTAGAACGCAAGACACTCCCGATGTGCTCAGCAACGGAACGCGCCTGTTCGGGCGTTGTGATATCTGGCGCAGTTCCTATTTCGACCAATGGGATTCCCAATCGATCAAGTGAATATGTCATGTCGTCCCCGGATACATTTTGTGCCGCATCTTCCTCTAAACAGAGTATATCGATTCGAACCGCACTGCCATCTACGACGACGCTTCCGTTCGAGGCGATAAGAGCGGTTCGCTGAAAACCTGACGTGTTTGACCCATCTATGACTATCTTCCTCATCATGTGGGTTTCATCGACCACCACCATATTCAACAAGAGAGCGACTTCAAGCGATATGTCCAGAGCCTCTGAATTTAACACTCGCGGCGGTTCCTCATCATTTTCAACTAAACATGTCGTGTCATACCCCTTATAGACGAACCGTCGCTGCACCTGCATCGCTTCCAGGACTGCCCTGTCAATTTCGCCCAATTCGCTTTCGGTCATATGGAGGTGCCGATGTATTTCATAAATCGAGTCATTATTATCCCTCAACCTCGTTGGACAACCACAGAACAATTTACTCACAGTATCCAATTGTTGATGAACTTCCAGGCCAGCCTTCAGCCCTAATCGCCGATAGTCAACCATAAGTAGATCTCTCACTGATTTCTCCAGCTAAACTGGTTTGCATTAGCTGTCTGACCTCTCCTTGATCATCCGTCTTGTCCAGTACCCACATCAGTTTGACGAGTGCGACTTCGGATAGCATGTCCTCTCCTTCGATGACCCCCGCATTGAGCAGGTCCCTGCCCGTATCGTACACGCGATCGCAAACCCTGCCGCTGAGGCATTGGGTGGTCATTATCACATGCATGCCGTTATCGACCGCCCTTCTTATCGACGGAATCCACTCAGTGGATACATGCCCCAGTCCAGTGCCCTCGATTACCAGACCTTTATATCTCGCATCTGTATAATGGTCAATTACCATCGGACTTGCACCGGGGAAGAATTTGACCAGTGCACATTTTGTCTCCAGCCCCTCCTCTAAAACCAGCTCCTGCACGTTTCTCTTTTGATAATCTCCAAAGGGATATATTGTTTTACCCTTATAATCCACCAGTCCAATTGGTTTGGCATTGATCGACTGGAACGCGTCCCTTTTTGAGGTGTGCATCTTCCGTACTCGCGTCCCTCTGTGTATCAGGCACTGGTCGTCAGAAGAGGTCGCATGCATCACCACCGTAACCTCGGCAATGTCACTCGTCGCCACCTTGGCGGCGCAAGCCACATTCACCACGTTATCACTACTTGGCCTGTCCGCGCTCCGTTGTGAACCCACGAGCACAATTGGTACTGGCGTCTTTAGCATAAACGACAGCGCAGCAGCTGTAGTGTTAATGGTATCCGTCCCGTGAGTTATCATCACGCCATCTATGCCCTTCTTGATATCATCGGCGACCGCTCTCGCCAACTCCTGCCAGTATTCAGCTCTCATATTCTCGCTTAAAATGCTATAGATGACTCTGCCATCGAAGTTCGCAATCTCTGCCAGTTCGGGTATGGCACCGAGTATATCCTCGACGCTAAACTGACTGGTCACTGCTCCTGTTCGATAATCCACTTTGCTCGCTATCGTACCACCGGTGAACAGGATTGAAACTTTTGGCAGCGCTCGGTTGCCTAATGGTGCAGGTGCTTTTTTTCTTCGTGCGATTTTTGTCCCCTTTTTCAGAACCGTGATTTTGGTGCTGGCATCCTTTTTTATCCCAACGTTATAGCCGTTATCGAGTTTAAGGACGATATATTCGCCAGTGGAGGGCATCACGAGTCCAGTATAAGTGATGTTGTCTTTTTTAATTTGAACACGGTCGCCTGCCTTCATTTATGTACACTCCATTTGCCAGCGGCTTTATGGCACGTAAATGCCGTTTTCAGCTTTCTGTTTCAGATTTTTTATATTATCTGTTATGTTCCCCTTTCTAATTTTAATCATTCTAACGGTCTCTTCTGGCGCGGGCCCCCCTCTAATCTTGCGTGTTTTTACATTGGACATCACATTGAGTGCGACATCGACCGATTTTTGTGAAAGCCCCAACTCGCTCAGTCGTTTTCCGATCACCTTTTCGGATATGGCATCGATGTGCTTCAGCGTGCGCCCTCCGCCCCTGGTCAATATCCCGACGATCTGGTGCGCTGTTCTGAACGATACTCCCGTCTCCCTGACGATGGTATCTGCCAGTTCTGTTGCTGTGGTGAATCCCATCTCGGCTTTGCCCCTCATCACATCGGCCTTTACCTGCATCGTATCGACCACGTCAGCCGCCATCCTCAATGATGCTCTGGTTATCGCAATCGTCCTCAATAAATGGGGCGTGACTTCCTGCAGGTCTCTGTTATAGCTGTATGGCAGCGCTTTGCAGATGGTGAGCACCGACATCAATGCACCGTAAACGGAGCCTGTTTTTGCCCTGATTAATTCCAGCACATCGGGGTTCTTTTTCTGCGGCATAATGGAACTGGTGGATGCATAACGGTCGTCCAGTTCGATAAAGTCAAACTCTGGCGTGCTCCATAGTATCAACTCCTCTGCGATACGGCTCAAATTCGTCATTATGTTCGAAAACGCTGACATGCACTCTATGGCGAAATCCCTCGTGCTTACGGCATCCATCGAGTTTTCTACAAGGTCGTCAAATCCAAGTAATTGTGCCGTCCTTTCTCTGTTAATTGAAAAACCAGTTGAAGCGAACGCTGCTGCGCCGAGCGGGCAGAGATTAACCCGTGCATATGCATCGCAGAGCCTGTCAAAATCGCGCTCAAGCGCATCCACATATGCAATCAGATGGTGGGCAAAGGTGGTGGGCTGGGCATGCTGAAGGTGGGTGAATCCTGGCATTATCGTCTCGGTGTGTCCCTCTGCCAACCTGATTAACACCTGCCTCAACTCAATTAACTCATGCATCAGCCCAAACAACTCGCCTCTGAGTGCGATTCTAATGCATGTGGCAACTTCGTCGTTACGCGACTTGGCGGTGTGCATCCTTCCGCCCACCTTTTCGCCGACAGATTCTATGAGCTTGGATTCGAGTGCCATGTGAACGTCTTCATACGCCAAATTCAACACTGCCATGCCCTCCTTTTTTATGCTGTCCAGCACCCCCAGTATGGTGGAACAGTCATCTTCGGAGATGACATCCTGCTCAGATAGCATCACGACATGTGCCCTGTTGACCAGGATCACGGACTCGAAAATCCATTCATCTACCTCTAGAGAAGACGTAAACTTCGTCGTTCCCTCTTCTACATCAGATGATAAGCGCCCCCCTCGTAAAATATCTCTCATAATACTCACAATTCTTACTCTGTCCTTATTTGGATTTAACTGTATTTATGGAAAAAGTTTTGTATCGCATCTCACAAGTATGATAATATGGCCAAGTCAAAGGTCGCAGTGATTCACACACAGGACTCCCTGAAGGGCACGAAAAAAGCACTGGCAAGCCATATGCGCATCCCAATATTTTAAAAAGGATGAGCAGATAACTCGTCAAGCCGAACTACGTCACGAACGACCTCCCCTCTACGGGCGTGACCACCGATCCATACGTCGTCTTGGGCGTCGTCGAGTATCTTCAACATGCACCAGATCGAAGATCTGGTGGAGTTGCAGTCAAAGGCACTCCGTAGGAGTGCCTTCTTTAGGCCATTCTCTTGAGTATGGCCGTTTAGAAGATGGTCAAAGACCATCTTCGCCCATAGGGACTGCAACATAGCGGATTCGAGGATATCTCCATTGGAAAATAGTCGATTTGAATCGTTTATTTATGCCGAGATTGGGGGTTATCGATGGCATAATCGGGTGTCAGACTCATGAAACTGGATGCGACCCAGTACGCTCGGATGTCATAGTAGATGGTGCCGATATAGTATCAACTGATGCTGTTGGCGCCTTTTTAATGAGAATATCCCCGCGCGAGGTCATACATTTGGTATTAGCCGCCAGAGAGGAACTGGGGACAAATGACCTTAAACGGATTCAGATTATGGGAGATGATATTGTAAAACTACAAAAGCAGTATACTCGCACAGATTTGTAGATTCGACAAGATATCACTCGACATATCCAACCGGCATGACACCTGCTGGTCGATGTCCGTCTGGGAGATGTAGTATTTCCGCGACTTCATCCTCCATGATTCCGCCGATCATCACGGTTCCCAATCCCAATGCCCCTGCCTGCAAATATATGTTCTGTCCCACGTGACCGGCCTCCATATGGGCAAGTCTAACCCCTCTCTCTGCATCTACGTCCTTTATCCTTCCATATTCTGCAGCTATGACTATCGAAATCGGTGCGTCCGCTATGAACATCTGCCCTAAACACGCTATTGCCAGTGGCTCGCGAAGGTCCCCCTCTACGAGATGTCTCATGGAATGCTCATATAAGTCATAATGATATACTCCTGCATCGAGCTCTTCGGTCTTTCCAACCACGGCATAAACGTCCAATGGATACTGTGCGGCAGCGCTGGGTGCGGCCCTCAATCCCCTCCCCGGATCGGTGATTCCCTGTGCAGCCCAGAGAATCTGTGAGAGCTGTTCCTTCGCCAAAGCGATGTCTTTGAAACTTCTTTCAGACCTCCTTCCCCCTATCGCCTCTTCCAGCGACACCACTCCATCTAATATTGGAGTTGGCAGCTCTGCGTTTAGTACTATTTCTTCTCTCTCGATACAACCAGCGGCCGATATACCAACAAGACCCAGCCCCACTCCAGTAGCGGCGCGGATAAAATTCCTTCGCGAGATACCGTCTTCAATAATTTGATCCATTTTGTCCATATGAATATTATATATCTTATGAATTATATAAACACTTCTGCGATGAAAGTGCGTGACTTGGGGGAAAGGGGCATTATAGCTAGGATTTCAAAATTGCTGCCCCATAATGTAGTTCTCGGCGCCGGAGAGGATGACTGCGCAGTTTTGGATTGGAATGAGGACGAGTACCTTCTCATAACCACCGACATGCTTCATCAGAGAACTGATTTTCCAGATGAGATGACTCCCTGGCAGATGGGTTGGATGTCGATTGCTGTGAGCCTGAGTGATATCGCTGCGATGGGCGGCAAGCCGTTTGCCCTCGTCAGTGCTATGGGAGTTTCCAAGGATACCGATGTGGAATTCATCGATGGCATGGTGGATGGAATGAATGCGTGCGCAGAAAAGTTTGGCGTTTCCATCGTTGGAGGGGACACGGATGAGCATGACGAACTCACGGTCGTCTGTACGGCACTAGGACGCGTTAAAAAAGACGACTTGTTGGGGCGCAGTGGTGCAAACGTTGGCGATCTGGTCTGCGTAACTGGGAAGCTTGGCACCACGGAAGCGGGCCTTCAAGCGCTCAGTAGGGAGAGTTTACAAGACATTAAAAAGAGGTTGACGAAAAAATTGTTCGAGCCACAGCCAAGGGTCAACGAAGCGCTTGCCCTGGCGAAATCTGGCGCAGTTACGTCCATGATGGACATCAGCGATGGCCTTGCGCTTTCACTGTACGACCTGGGCAAAGCGAGTGATATCGGCTTTCTGATTTACGGAGATGAACTGCCAGTCCTGGATGAGGCAAAAGTCATTTCTTCGGGCTTGAATTTGCCTTTATATGGCGCAGGCGACTTTGAGCTTCTATTCACCATTAAACCCAACGCTCTGGAGATGGCAAGAAATGCATGTCGATTTACCGTGATAGGTGAAGTCACATCTAATGATATTTTGGTCAAAAAAGATGGCGTGGCTGAAAAGGTTGAGGCAAAGGGCTACGAACATCTCAGATGATAATATGAAAAAAGAGGCGATGTTCTGGAACTCTCTGACAGATAACAAGGTGCAGTGCAAGCTATGCGCCCATCAGTGCACGATCCTATCACAAAAAAGAGGAATCTGCCGCGTCAGGGAGAATCGGGACGGCAAACTTTACACGCTGATATACAACACCGTATCTTCGATTAACGCTGATCCAATCGAGAAAAAGCCGCTGTTCCATTTTTATCCTGGGTCGATGGCTCTCTCGCTTGGCACCATTGGCTGCAACTTCAGGTGCAGGCACTGCCAGAATTACGCTATTGCTACTGCGAATGTGGGAGAGACATCCACTCAAGAAATCACGCCTGAGAAATCGGTCGAACTGGCGAAGCAATATGGCTGCCAGGGCATCTCCTGGACGTACAACGAGCCAACCATCTGGTTTGAGTACACATATGATTCCGCGAAACTGGCGAAGAAAGCTGGCTTGTACACGGTTTACGTAACCAATGGTTTCATGACTGAGGCTGCACTGAACCTGATTGCGCCGTATCTGGATGCGGCAAATATCGACGTCAAGGCGTTCGATAACGAGTTTTACGAGCAGGTCTGTGGTGCGAAACTCGAGCCAGTGCTGAGAACATGTGAGCGGATGAAGGAGAAGAACATTCACCTGGAGGTGACATATCTGATAATTCCAGGATATAATGATGGCCCGGAAGAGATAAGACGATTCTCAGAATGGGTCGTCGGCATTGGAGCAGACACCCCTGTGCATTTTTCGCGTTTCCACCCACATTGTCAGATGACTGACGTCATTCATACTCCCGCGGAAACGCTGGAGGGGGCGTATCGAATCGCAAAAGAATGCGATATCGACTACGTATACATCGGCAACGTGTATGGTCATAGATATGAGAGCACGTACTGTCTCAAATGCGATGAACTCCTCATCGAGCGACGTGGGCACAGGGTGATTGGCCATCTTGGCGCAGACAATAAGTGCCCCAGATGTGAATTTAGGGCGAATGTGGTTGGCGCAACATAAAACAATACACGTTGGACGTTTTGATATTGTCATTTATGCTTAAGTTATAACAGCACCCGTTAATGGAGGATAGGCTCACGAATGGTATCGCATATGTGTCTACCGAAGAGCTGACGGCCTTAGATTACACCCATCTCGGTCAGGCGTTCCGGCAGATATGTGTCCGTCACATAGTCAAGCCCATACTTCGCTAGCGACTGTTGTTCGCTCTTCTTGTTCAATTCCAGCTGCAGGTTGATCTCAGTCTTCCAGAATTCCGTCTCAAATCTGGGGTCTGATAATTCCGAGTTCAGCGCCCTTATGTCCTGATCCGACAGCTTATCGGTCGGCAGTTCGTAGTGGACTATATCGGATGGGCGAATGCCGATGAACTGCGCTGCAGGGGTCGCCATGTACTCTGACATATGGGCGCTTTTGATGGACCCATACGCTACCGATGCGAAAATGCGGTATGACCACGGATCTCCATCGGTAAACACCACCACTGGTATCTTCAGCTCTTCGTTCAGCCGTTTGAGAAGGCGTCTTGTGCTTCTGGCAGGCTGCCCTTTGAGATGCACGAGAATCGTATCAAATTTTTCATCAAAACCGTTCTCGATCAACCTGTCCCGCATACCGCCAGTTTCTATTGCTATAATCATCTTGGCGTCGTGTTCGAGGAACTCGAGCTTGTCCACGTTATTTGGAATCTGGTAGCCAGCTTCTCCTACATCATCCTGACAGTGGAACGTCTTTGTACCGCGTCTAGTCTGCTCTTTTATCTTGATTGGACCAGTGATTGAAGCTCCATCCTCTTCCGGCCTGATATGGAAGTTTTCACGCTGTAGTTCACTTATGATTTCAATATCCTCTATCAACCGGTCGCTTTCTTGTTGTTCCCTGAATTTTGCCAGACTCCAATTTTCAGATATGTAATACAATTCTCTCAGGGTGGATGACCTTGCCTGAGCCAGTTGCATATTTAAAAACTCAATCAAGTATGATGTCTTTAGTAACTGATATGCGCCCCTGACGGTTTTCGCACTCCTGATACTCTCCCGGTCGCCATAGACCCACACCTCTGACTCCTCATTGTATTCTATGTTGGTTTTGGTTCTAGTAGGTAGATTGAGATACGGAATCTGCTCGCTCACTAATTGATCATAAAATCTTCCTATGATATTGAGCATTTTCGTCTTCGTCAGTTCGTCCTTTTCCGTAGTTTTCGCTTCTGCACTCATTCTTTTACCACCTCTTTAGGCTCTAAAGCCGTCAACGTATCCACGGTGTCAGAGCCAGAGACGGCTCTTGGCTCTAAAGCCTTTGCACCGGTGACGAGATCCTCTTCTATTCCTTCGACTATTGGAATCGACAACTCCGGTGCTTCATCGCACTTGATCATGTATTGAACCAACTTCCCTTCATCTGCTTTCAGTGATACTTTCCATATCTGGCCTATCTCGCCGCCCATCTCAACGACCTTTGCATTGGAATCTGGATTTACCATCTCATATTTGGATAGTTCATATAACTTGAATGTCCTGGTATGCTCACCGAAATTTTTGAGTCTGATGGATACGCCATATTGCCCATCGTTTTGTCCTACGATTTTTCGTTGTATCAATATATTGCCCATGATCTTCGCCACTATCGGTGTGATATCTGGCTCTTCTTTTCCAACAATCGAGGATACTTTTTCCACCAGTTTGGGAAGGACCTTTTTGATTATCTCTTCCTTTTCTCTGCGCTTCTCGAGCAATTTCTGCCTTGCCAGATAATTCCGCAGATTTCTGGCTACATCTCGAACCGCCAATTCGATCTCGTCTACTATCTCCGGGATATCCGCTATAGCATCCTTGGACTCGGAGGTAAACGGAATCTTAGTAGATGCCACGTGGACGGACACGACCAGCGGCCCGATCGGGATACCATTTCCACCGGGCTGACTTAATTCATACTGTCTCCAGTTCATCCGTTCCATGGCATGAGTTATGGCGCATCCGCCCTGCTGATATAGCAACGGCACCCGATTGGCGAATCGCAATATGGTGACTTTCTCCTCCTTGGGCAGATCCCCCCCATACGCAATGCCGGTCTCGACTATGAATGGATTGCCCGAGTGTACCGCGGGTGGTCGCGTTGTGGTCGAGATAAAATCAACGTCATACTCTTTTTCCAGCCCCTTGTAAATGAGGTCTTTGCCAATCGGCGAGAGACAGTCAGTAGGCGGTGCCGTAATTCTGACCGTTTTGAATGCTTCTAACAATCGAATTATCTGGTCCCTTGACATATCATTTGGATTTGCATCCGGGTCCAGATTCGCGGTTTTACACAGGTCCCCTGCAGTAGTTCGCCCAATTCTGGCAAATTCATTCATCAAAAACGATATGAGCTTATGGCGATCCGTGTATCTCATCATCTTGATTAATGTACCCAATTCAATGCCTTCTGGATGTGGCCGTATCTCATTGGATTTTGCAGGCATCTCGTCGGTTGCCCTTTCGAATACCTCCACATTTCCATTCGGCTCTATCAGTGTCAACCGTGCGTGTGGATTGACAATTGCCGTGTCCTTGAGATATTCCCATACCGACTGGCGGCGCCCCCTGACATATGTCGCCCTCATCTCCATCTCAGTCCTGATCCCCTGTGGACGGTCCCATTCGACGATCTCTTCGGTTACGATCTCTGGCTCGTTGGTCTGGGTGTTGATGATCAGCTCATAATAGTGGGCAGGCTCATCCTTGCCGATTTTAGAGATTATTTTTGAAGGTTTGCCGGAAGTCAACTGTGAATAGAGCACTGCTGCCGAAATGCCGATGCCTTGCTGCCCCCTGCTCTGTTTTAATACGTGGAACCGCGACCCATAGAGTAGTTTGGCGAATATTTTGGGTATCTGAGCTTTCACGATGCCTGGACCATTGTCTTCGATTATTACTCTGCAATTATCTCGATCTGCTCGTTCAATCTGGACCAATATGTCTGGGAGAATTCCAGCATCTTCACACGCATCCAATGCGTTATCCACGGCCTCCTTGACGCATGTGATGAGGCATCTAGGCGCCGAGTCAAATCCAAGTATCTGCTTGTTCTTTTCAAAGAACTCTGCAACGCTAATCGCTTTTTGTTTCTTTGCTAATTCTTCTGCAATCGATTTTGCCATTGTTCTTCACCTTCATCTTGTCGCACCGACTAAATCGAAACCGACTAAATCTTCCAGATTTAGACGGAGTCGCAGATGTCCCATCTGCGACA
>CAYPOB010000009.1:0-17362 GCA_964412405.1 uncultured Methanocellales archaeon
TCCACAAACCGTTACACACAACGGCAGAGACCACCTACCTATTGAGATGATCTATCAGGAAAAGGAAGTGAAACCACAGCATCTCCGAAAGTTTAATTAAGTAGTTTAACTATAGGGTTATCTGGTGGTTTAAATGATATCGAAAAATGTATTGGCAAAGGGCCAGATCGTAATCCCCAAAACAATTCGGGACCTTATGGGAATCAATGTAGGAGATGAGATGATAATTGACGTTGAGAATAAGAAGATAGTACTCTCAAAAAAGCAGAATGTAGTGGATGTATTTTTAGAAGTATGCAAAAGAAGCCCAGGTAAAATCTCGATGAGGGAGATTAAAAAAGAGTTAGAAAGTAGATATGGGGAGGATTAGCTTTGTATATTGACTCAAATATTTTCATTTTTGCCGCAACAGATAAGGGAAAAGTGGGTCAAAAATGTAGGGAGATTATCGGACTCATAAATGACAAAAAGATTGTCTGCGCTACATCATATCTCGTAGTAGATGAAGTTATATGGGTTTTGAAAAAAAGTGTTGGAAAAGATAGTGCTATCAAGATTATAAAGGCCATGCTTTCAATGCCGATAAAATGGATCAAGATTGATAAATTAATTATTATCGAAATGTTGGACGTATTTGAAAAAACAACACTTGATCCAAGGGACTCTATTCATATTTCATCTATGAAAGGAGTGGGTTTGTCTGTTATATTAAGTGAAGATAAGGATTTTAATAGAGTAGAGGAAATTGAGAGGATTGATGCATCAAAATGCATAGAAAAATACATTTAAAAATGGGCCAGAGGGTCAATAAACATTCTAAACAATTAGTGGCGAGTTGATGAGCAGTACTATGAAACAGATTCTGCCAAGGCTGATTGCATGGGAACTTACCGGCGCATGCAATCTCGAATGTGTACACTGTCGCGCATCTGCCACAAAAGAACGTGACTCGAATGAGCTCTCTACGGAAGAGGCTAAGCGATTTATCGACGACGTCGCGAATTTTGCCAAGCCAGTTATAATACTCACCGGCGGCGAACCGCTGATACGGGACGATATATATGAAATCGCGCAATACGGTTCGGACAAGGGCATGCGGATGGTCCTGGCGACCAACGGAGTATTGATAACGCCTGATGTTGGGCGCAGGTTGAAGGGGGCTGGTATACGGCGCGTCGGCATCAGCATAGATGGTGCGAGTGCTAAAACGCATGAGGAGTTTCGAGGGATATCGGGCGCATTTGACGGCGCGCTAAAAGGCATAAGCGCCCTCAAAGAGGCGGGATTAAGCCTTCAGATTAATACGACCATCACCAGGCGCAACCTGGATGAAATGCCAAAGATTCTGGATTTAGCGCTGGAACTAGGAGCAGAAGCATTGCACCTCTTCATGCTCGTGCCAACGGGCAGGGGAGAGATACTCAGAAACGAAGAAATCCCGTCAGAAGAATACGAGCGTGCGCTGAACTGGTTCTATGATATGCAAAAAGAGGTATCGATTCAACTGAAGGCCACATGCGCTCCACATTATTTCAGAATCATGCACCAGAGGAGAAAGCAGGAGGGCGCACCAATCGGCACGGGAGAGGGAGAATTTAGTGCCATGACGAAGGGGTGTCTTGGCGGTACGGGCTTCTGTTTCGTATCGAAGATTGGCGAAGTATATCCGTGCGGATACCTGCCAGCGCTTGCTGGAAACATCAGAGAGCAGCCGTTCGAGGAAATATGGCGCAATTCAAGGGTCTTCAACGATTTGAGAGATGTCGATAAATTAAAGGGCAAATGCGGTAGATGCGAGTATAAACGAGTATGTGGCGGTTGCCGTGCCAGGGCATATGCAAAGACTGGCGATTATTTAGTGGAGGAACCGTACTGTGTATATCGACCAAGGAGATGATATGGGTGGATGATATCGACAAAGCGATTCTGAATATGATTCAGATAGGAGTTCCACTTACGCGTCGGCCCTTTGAGGAACTGGGAAAGGGGCTGGACATCAGTGGAGAAGAGGTTATTTCGCGCGTAAAACGACTGAAAACGGCGGGAGCGATCAGGCGCATAGGTCCGATAATCGACATAAAAAAATTAGGGGGCTCCAGTACATTGATAGCGATGGACGCGCCATCGGAGAGGGTGGACGAAGTGGCGGCCATAATCAACGAATACCCCGAAGTGTCGCATAATTATTTGCGCCCAAATAAATATAATATCTGGTTTACGGTTTCGGCATCCGACAAAGAGCGACTGGACCAAATACTCGGAGAGATAGGGGATAGAACTGGCTGCGAGTACATCAATCTGCCAGTGGTAAAGATGTTCAAACTCGGGGTTCGATTTGACATATGACGGGGTTGTAAGACACATGGATGCCATTGATAGAAAGCTACTGAAATTAACGCAAGATGGAATCCCGCTGGTGCCAGAGCCATTTGTCGCCATTGCCAATTCATTGAGCATCACAGAGGATGAGGTGCTAAAAAGGATTCAAAAATTGTTAGAAGATGGTGTAATTCGCCGCTTTGCCGCCTCCATCGGCCACAGGGCGATCGGCATCACCGCGAACGCGATGTGCGCCTGGAAGGTGCCGAATGAAAGGGTGGACAGTGTTGGAGAAATCATAGTGAAGTTCGATGAGGTCACGCACTGCTATGAGCGCTCATGCCATCCGGAGTGGGAATATAACATCTTTGCGATGGTTCACGGTCGCACCAGGAAGGGCTGCGAAGAAACGGTGAAACGAATCTCTAAGGCAATCGGCATATATAACTGTAAAGTCCTATTTAGTGAACGGGAATTCAAAAAGACGGGTGTTAGAATTGAGTAAAATGCTTCCTTTAATCATCGACGTTGAAAATAGAAAGGTCGTCATATTTGGAGGCGGTGCAGTTGGCGAGCGGAAGGCAGAGTTATTCAAGGATGCGGACACATATGTGGCGAGCAGGGATTTTGCCCCGGGGATACAAAAACTCGCAGAGGGCGGCTTCATCAAATTGGTCAGGAGTGATTTGAATGACATCGACATAAAATCCATTATCAAAGACGCATTTCTAGTCATCCCAGCTACCGACGACTTGGCGTTGAACTCGAGGATCCTCAAGATGGCCGGAGGGCGCAACATCCTAGTGAATCAAGTTAACGCGGTTGGTGATGTCCTCATTCCCTCGGTAATCAAAAAAGGTGACATCATAATTAGCATATCCACGCAGGGAAAAAGTCCTGCGATGTCGAAATTCATACGGAAGAGGTTTGAGCAGATAGTTACTAAGAAATATGCGGATATGGTCAGGCTTCAGGACGAAATCAGGGAATTTTTGAAAGAGCGGATTCCAAGCCAGAAAATCAGAGAGAAAGTGCTATGGGAGATACTGAATGATGGAGTTATCTGGGAGGCTCTAGAGACATCCTATGATAAAGCATATGCGCTGTCAATCGCTCATATAGACTCATATTCAGAGTGATTAAGTCAAATGGCCGTGCAGTAATATAAAGCCCAACATGACGTTTATCACTATCAGCGCCACAGCGAACATCGATATGTAGAAGACGTCCCTTTGTTTTGCCCTCAATGCCACGGTGTTAACTACATTCGCGGTCAATGCGAAGAGGCCTGCGGCCATATGACCCCCTCCGCCAGCGCCGATGATCATCGTCACATAGATCGCTACCATGCCCAGCACAGCCAGAGCAGATGTTACCATATACTTGCGCTCGTAGTTCCTGCCCCGGATACATAAAGCCACCCCGATTACCACGGCAAAAATAAAACCAGTTAAATTGTTATGTATGAATGTTACAACTTCCATCTTCTCGCCAGATGATTTATTTCTGCTCCACTACATATATATGTTGTCCCAGAAATTACATGTACGATACCCCCCACCTTATCTTAGTGATTTAATGGTTGAAATAACAAGTATGCGAGCCACTTATGAGTGGGCAAGCGTAGAAGACCTTGAAAAAGCAAGGTATGATGATGTAGAGGAGGCCCTCAGGGAATTATACTCTTTTAATGGAATAGACGAGTGCATCATCCTCCAGACCTGTAATCGAATCGAGACATATATCGTTTCCTCTGGCAACGGCGAGCGGGTGCTTAAGGACTATGCTCAATACAAGAACATGTCCGCAGATTTTGTTAAATACTATAACCACGAACAATCACTTAGGCATATGTTCAGGCTTGCTTCCGGCCTTGAATCCATGGTCATCGGCGAGGACCAGATTCTCGGACAGATCAGAGATGCATTCGACATCGCGCGATCGCTTGGCACTACCGGCAACATACTCAATACGGCATTTAGCAAGGCGATCAACGTCGGCAAGAAAAGTAGGACCGAGACCGATATCAACAAGGGCTCGGTATCGATTGGATCTGCTGCCGTGGATCTGGCAGAGCAGATACTTGGCACACTGGATGGCAAAACGATCATGGTGGTTGGTGCGGGCGAAATGGGGACGCTGGTTGCCATGGCACTATCGCAGAGGAGAATACATACAATCATCATATCGAGCCGGATGCACGAGCGTGCGCTGGAGTTGGCAAGGGAGTTGGATGGAAAAGCAGTGTATTTTGAGGACATCATGGACTACATACCTCGATCGGATGTCGTGATAAGCGCTACGGCAGCCCCGCACACCGTAATCGACAGGGAGATGATAGAGGAGGCAATGGATAAACAAAATAATGGGAGGCTCCTCCTCATCGACATAGCAAATCCAAGAGATATAGAGATATCCGTAGCCAGGGTTCCCAACGTCGAGTTGCACAACATCGACTCTTTGAGGAAAATAAGAGATGCAAACCTAGAAAAACGGAAAGCCGAGGCTTTAAAAGTTGAAGAGATAATCGAGGAAGAGCTCGGGTTACTCGAAAGACAATACAAACGGAAAAGAGCAGATGGAGTCATCTCATCGTTATACACCCAGACCGAGAATATCAGGGTCCAAGAGCGGGAAAGGGCGATCAATAGACTAAGGGTTGTCGGGGGAGTGGATAAATATCAGCTCGAGATCATAGACGGCCTGACCAAATCACTCGTCAACAAGATACTCGCCCACCCGACAAAAACCTTAAGAGATGGAAGTGAGGATGGAGACGACGATTTCCTGCACTCGATTATGAAATTATTTAAGATAGATGACAGGGATTGAATATTATGTCCCTTATATCGAGAATGCGAAGACTACGACAGCCAAGGATAAGGGATATGGTTCGGGAAACCGAACTTACAAATAATGATTTAATTTATCCCATGTTCGTCGTCGAGAGTGATACAAAACCCGCCGAGATCACATCCATGCCTGGGCAGTTTCGATACCCACTGAACATGATTGCGGATGAAGCAAGAGCTGTGGCAGACCTTGATATCCCCGCCATTATATTATTTGGTATTCCATCGCATAAGGATGATGTGGGCACCTCAGCATATGCCCCAGATGGCGTCGTACAGAAGGCGATACGCTCCATCAAGGATGATGTGAACGATCTGATCGTCATCACGGATGTGTGTCTCTGCGAATATATTACCCATGGACACTGCGGCATCGTCGAGGGTGGGCGCATTTTAAACGATCCGACGCTGGAAATTATAACCAAGACCGCGGTCAGTCATGCCCATGCAGGTGCGGACATCGTCGCCCCATCTGGAATGATGGATGGAATGGTCGGCGCCATACGAGGTGCGCTGGACGAAGAGGGGTTTCTGGATACGATTATAATGTCCTATGCGGCGAAATATGCCTCCTCCTTCTATGGCCCTTTCAGGGAGGCTGCCGACTCTAGTTATGCATTTGGCGATAGAACGACATATCAAATGGACCCTGCCAATTCTGATGAGGCGTTGCAGGAGGTACAGCTCGACCTGGCAGAGGGTGCAGACATCATCATGGTAAAGCCAGCGCTACCCTATTTAGATATAATCTACAGGGTCAAATCCGAGTTCGGCGTGCCGACGGCTGCGTACAGCGTCAGCGGAGAGTATGCGATGCTTAAAGCAGCGTCTCGACGCGGATGGCTTGATGAAGGGGCAGTTGTCATGGAATCCTTGTTGTCGATCAAGAGGGCGGGCGCTGATATGATCATCACATATTTTGCCAAGGATGTTGCGGAGCGGCTCGGATGAATATGGAGACGTCAAAAAAACTCTTCGACAGGGCGAAGGCTCTTTTGCCAGGTGGCGTGAGCTCTCCAGTTAGGGCGATTAAACCATACCCTTTTTATACGAAATTCGCGAAAGGCTCCAAGATATATGACGTGGATGGAAATGAACACATCGATTACTGCATGGCATATGGTCCTTTGATTCTCGGGCATGCACATCCTGCCACCAAGATGGCAATCGTGAATCAGTTGGATGATGGCTGGCTCTACGGCACTCCAATCGAGCAGGAAATAATATTGGCTAAGCGAATTACAGAATATTATCCAAGCATCGATATGGTCCGCTTCGTCAACACCGGCACTGAGGCGACCATGGGCGCCATACGTGCAGCGCGTGGCTTCACAGGCAAGAACAGAATCATAAAGATCGAGGGCGGATTTCACGGTGCACACGACGCCGTCCTTGTGAAAGCAGGGTCCGGTGCCACCACGCTGGGCGTGCCAGATTCACTGGGAATTCCAGCCGACTTCACGAAGCACACCCTGCAGGTCCCCTTCAACGACATAGATGCGATGGCCGATGTGATGGATGCGTATGACGACATAGCCGCCGTCATAATGGAGCCCGTGATGGGGAATGTAGGGCCGATTTTACCGAATAGGGAGTATCTACAAGAGGTGCGGACTTTGACGAAAAAAAATGACATCGTGCTGATATTCGACGAGGTCATCACCGGTTTGAGATTATCAATGGGTGGCGCTCAGGAGTATTATGGCATCACACCCGACATGACCACACTGGGCAAGGTTGCGGGCGGCGGACTTCCTATAGGCGCCATAGGCGGGAAAAAAGATATCATGGAAAACATATCGCCTGCTGGCGAGATATATCAGGCGGGGACGTTTAACGGCAACCCATTATCGCTAACGGTGGGTCTGGCGACCATAAATATATTGGAGCGGGATAACGTCCACCATGAGATAAATCGCACAGGAGATTCGCTCAGGGCGCAATTGGAGGATGTTATAGCCGATCTGCATCTCGACTACAGCGTTGCTGGTATCGGCTCCATGTTCAAGGTATTTTTCGGGGCAGAGGTGCGCAATTATCAGGATGCCCTGAAGTGTGATAAGATTGGTTATCTCGAGTTTTTCCATCGAATGCTTAAAAGTGGCATATTCTTGCCGCCATCTCAATTCGAAACCAACTTTATATCTTATGCCCATACACCGGACGATATTCAAAAGACAATAGAAGCATACAGGGAAAACTTAAAATGATCATCGGTTCCAGAGGCAGTGCACTCGCACTGGCACAGGTAGAAACGGTGCAGTCGCTGTTACGAAAAAATGGCATTGAAACCGAGCTAAAAATCATCAAGACCAGTGGAGATGTCTTTGCAAATAGACCGTTACACGAAATTGGCGTCGGCGTCTTCGTCAGGGAGATCGACGAGCTGATGCTGAAGGGCGAGATCGATGCGGCAGTGCATAGCATGAAAGACATGCCGACAGAACGTCCAGCAGGGATAGTGATAGGAGCGGTCCTGCACAGGGATTCGCCCTATGATGTGTTGGTCAGCGATTACAGGTTCGACGATTTGCCATGTGGCGCCGTGATAGGGACATCGAGTATGCGGCGGCGGGCACAATTGTTGAGATTACGGCCTGACTTGGACATCAAGGATATACGAGGGAACATCGGCACCAGACTGCGGAAGCTGCGGGAGGGAAAATATGATGGAATCGTCCTTGCCGAAGCCGGGCTGGAACGGCTGAAGTTGGATATCGATGCCGAGAGGCTTACAACCATTCCATCTGCCAACCAGGGAACCATTGCCGTGGTCGTGAAAGAAGGCACAGAGGCGGAGAGACGGGTTAAAGTATTGTGTTGCGAGCGATCCAGGATCGAAACGGAAATAGAGCGGACGATTCTTGGGATTTTGGAGGGTGGCTGTGTCGCCCCCATTGGGATATTGGCGCGATTCAACGATGAAATTGTGGTCATGGCGGAAGTTCTCTCTCCAGAGGGGGGGCGATGTGTTTCGGTTGAGCGTTCGACAGAGGTCAGTAATTATAAATCCGCGGCAGTGGAAATTGGAAATGATTTGAAAAATAAGGGTGGAGCGGAATTAATTGAAGAAGCGAACAAAAGGATACGAGGGTAAGGTTTTTCTGGTCGGCGCGGGACCGGGCGATCCGGAATTGCTCACGAAAAAAGCAGAGCGCATCATCAAAGAAGCCGACGTGATACTGTATGATCAACTGGTTGGGGACGAAATCATCAAGTCGTTTCCTGCTGGAGCGGAGCTGATCGACGTCGGTAAGCACGCAGGTCTTCACAAGTTCGAGCAGAATGAGATCACCCGGATGCTCATCGAACGCGCTATAGAGGGGAAAACGGTCGTAAGACTCAAAGGAGGAGATCCATACTTGTTTGGACGTGGCGGCGAAGAAGCGGAGGCACTGGCTGCCGAAGGCATAGGGGTAGAGGTCGTTCCGGGTATCACATCAGCGATAGCCGCCCCTGCATATGCAGGGATCCCTGTTACGCACAGGGACCATACATCGATGGTGACGTTCATCACTGGACACGAAGACCCGACCAAGGAAAAATCAGCACTTGATTGGAGTTTGCTTGCGAAAATGTCTGGGACGCTGGTCGTTTTAATGGGTGTGAAGGGTATCAAGTGCAATACAAATGCGCTGTTGAGACATGGCAAAAACCCAGAAACGCCAGTGGCTTTGATTGAACGAGGAACGACAGATGAGCAAAAAGTCACCACCGGGATGCTGCGCAACATCGTCCAGCTTGCGAAATCAGCAGATGTAAAACCGCCTGCCATCATGGTCATCGGCGATGTCGTCAAGCTACACGAAACGCTTGGGAGAGGAAAATGAAGACGATAGCGATAATGCGCCCTGAGCAGCATTTAAAAAGGTCCATCGAACTGGCAAAATCCCATGGATATAAGGTGATCGCCGCACCCATGGTGGAAATTAAAGAGAGAAGCGCTCCGGAGTTTGATGTGTTCGCTCATCGTATTTTGAACGGCGAGGTGGACTATGTGATATTCACCAGCGTCAATGGCGTTCGATTGGCGCTGAAAAAGGCGGGGCGATACATGTTGAAGTCTCAAAGAGACTACAACTCTCGCAGATGTTCCATCTGCGACATCTCCAAATTCGTCGATGCACTGAATGCCTGCAACACGGTCGCGGTCGGGCCCAGCACGCAGCGAGAGATGGAAAAACATGGCATACGTGTTGACGTGGTGCCGGAGGCATACAGCTCGGAAGGAATCGTGAGCGTTTTGGCACCGCATATCAGAGGTAAAAAAGTCGAGATCGTGCGAAGTTCGCATGGTGCGCCGTTGCTGATCGATGGATTGAAGAAACACGGCGCAATAATACATGAAGTCAAAGTATATGAGATCGTTCGGCCCATTGGTGGATGCCAGAGAAAACTGATAGAGGCTGCGTTGAATGGTGACATCGATATATATGCCTTCACGAGCGCGATGAGCGTGAAAAATTTCTTGAGGACTGGGGAAGATTTAGATAAGAAGGGCGAACTCATAGAGGGCATGAAGCACAGAACTGTAGTAGCCATAGGAAATCCTACTGCAGGGACTTTAAGGGAAAACGGCATTCGCGTGGATGTACTTCCAGAGCGATTTACCTTCAAAGATATGATGGGTGCATTATTACCTGCGCAACAATAGGACACGTGGGAAGTCGAGGCATATGATTGTATTTTCAAAAATATTGGCAGATAGGGGCACAGTATGGGATGCCATACGGGCGAAGGAGATGGCGGCGGCAGATGCACCAGATGACCTGATCAGGTTTTCTTCTGAAATCAAGCCAGTGGTGATGTGGAATATCACACGAGAATGTAATTTGAAGTGCAAGCACTGCTATTCAAGCGCATCGTCAGGCCCACATCTAAATGAGCTGACATTGAAAGAAGGCATAAAGTTCATCGATGAGCTTGCAGAGCTGAATATTCCGATGTTGATATTTACCGGGGGCGAACCGCTTGCCAGCAAGAACTTCTTCTCATTCGCCCGTCATGCGAAGAAAAAGGGAGTGCGCACCGTCATCTCCACGAACGGAACCCTAATCACACCAGAGGTTGCACAGATGATGAAGGAGGTGAGTATGCGCTATGTAGGCGTCAGCATCGATGCCGTAGATCCAGAAATACATGATGAGTTCAGGGGCTTTAAGGGCGCATGGCAGATGGCGATGGATGGAATAAAGAATGCAATGGATGCCGGGTTGCGGACAGGCATCAGGATCACCATTGACAAGAATAACTGGAATCAGGTGCCTGCATTGCTTGATTTGACAGTAGAAATGGGAGTTCCACGTTTCTGCCTGTATCATCTAGTTCCCACTGGGAGGGGGGAGGGCATCGCAGAATTAGATATCACGAAGGCGCAGAGGGTCAAGGTGCTCAAGCACCTATATGATAGGGCCATCGAGCTTAAGGACGAGAATATCGAAATCCTCACGACGGACTCGCCGATGGATGGCGTTTACATCCTGGAGCGGCTTAAAAAGGAAGATCCGGAGCGGGTGGATGATGTACGAGAATTGCTGAGAATGTCCGGAGGGTGCTCAATCGGAAATAAAGTCGTAAACATCGACCATCTGGGCAACGTCAATCCGTGTCATTTTGTCCAACACAAGACCGTCGGAAACATACGTGAGCGCCCGTTCAACGAAATCTGGAACGAAAATTCGTGCGAGTTGTTGTGCGAGTTGCGCCGACAAAAAGAGTTGTTGAAGGGCAAATGTGGCATCTGCGATTATAAGGACATTTGTGGGGGCTGCAGGCAGAAGGCGTGGTTCTTCGGTGGTGGCGACTTCTTCGAGGAAGATCCAACGTGCATATATAATCCCGAAACGAAGAGGATTGAGGTGTGATGAGGATATTTACGTTCGTATATCCTCCATAAAAGGCTTGCTATCGCTCACCCAAATTTTGCTTCGCAAAAACTATGTTTTATGCTGACAACGTTATCTGCAATTGCCCACGTTATGAGGAGGTTACTAATGAATAATGATAAAGGAATAGTTGGCACCCATATCGAATCAAGACAACGGAGGGCATGCTATTTGCTCAGAATGTTGGCAGTCTTTGATTTATGACGTCCATCAGCATTTCGATCACCTGAAACTCCATAGGTCGAAAGTGGCAAAGCCACTTTCTAAACGGTCATTCTCAAAGAGAATGGCCTAAAGAAGACACTCCGTAGGAGTGCCTTCGGTTACAGGTCCACCACTTCTTTGAAGTGGTGCATGGCGCATGTTGAGATGAGATGATGCCTTTACACCCCCTCGTTTCCGCTGGAGGTTGGGATGAGTATTTATTATAGAACATTACATTATTAAGTTTGGGTTAAATGGAAAAGGGGGTGTGGATAAGCATGGAGCTAACGCACGTTTTACAAGAAGAAATCAAGAAAATCAAGCCCGTAGACCTTGTTGTCGGTATTTGCGCAAAGGATGTTGAGACAACCATCGTTCACACCATGAATGTAGTCGGCATGGGCCTTCAACAGTATTTTTCACAAGTAGATAGTATAGTGGTCGTCTCCGATGGATTTTCAAAAGATCGAACAAAAGAGATGGCGCAAATGTTCACCCTCCCCCCGACCATCAATAAAATCATCACGGAAGATATTGGCGATGCTGGAAAGGGCAGTGCTATTCGCACAATACTTGAGATTGCTAGAGCTGCTGATGCCAGATGTGTGATATTTATCGATGGTGATTTGCTCAGCGTTTCACCGAGATGGGTCGCAAATTTAGCAGAGCCCGTCCTTTTTGGGGCCGATCTCGTCGTCCCACAATACATTCGAGACAAATACGATGGAGTTATAACGAACAATGTCGCATATCCGCTCATTCGCTCGGTGTTTAGGGCGGACATCCGACAGCCCATAGGAGGAGAATATGGCATCTCGCGTAAACTGATGGAGAAGTTGCTCGATGATGCGATAATTCCACATCATTTCGGAATAGATATAGCGATAACAATTAGCGCTGTAACAGATTCGATGGATATTAGGAGAACTCAATTGGGATTAAAAATTCACTCATCATCTATAAAATACGCCGAGCCCGTGGAACATCTGGTCCCAATGTTTCGACAGGTAATCGGAACGCTATTTGATTTGATGGAACGCCATGAAGAATATTGGAGAAACATAAAACACACACTAACAATTCGAAGCAAGGAGAACGGACAGTATTACGGGCAGAAGCCGCTCCCGGTTAAAGTGGATGTGATAAAACTTATGGAGCACTTCCAAGAGGGTTTCGAAAATCACAAGGATTTGTTAAAATCGAGTTTACCAAAAGATATCTTTGAGAGGATAGGTATCATCAGAGCGCAAAACCATCAGACGGTTTCGTTCGACCCGGAGATGTGGGCGAAGGTAGTATATCATATGGCGGCTGCGCACAAGCGAGCGAAAACGGCCGAAGATAAGAGTAGAGTTCTCGACGCCTTCTGTGGCTTATGGATGGGGAGGTTCAACTCTTTTGTGATAGAGACAAAGGACATGGACAACGGAGAGGGTGAAAATGTCATCATCCGCCAGGCAGAGGCGTTCGAGGCATTAAGACCATATTTAGAGAAGATATATTAGATATATTAGACACGATGATTCAGAATAAGGGCGGGCTTGTATCGAACTCGAGTGTAGATTTCAAAAAGGCGCGAGCCGATGCTCTCGATATTTTAGAATACGCCTTAGAGCGGGTACGGCCGCGATTTGCCATTCAACGTGCCGTCAGAATCGAAGGCGAAATCCTGTGGCTCGATGAATTGTCCGTCAACCTAAACGAAGTGGGACGGATTTTTATCATCGGCTTTGGAAAGGCATCGGGACAAATGGCCGCCGAACTTGAAAGAGTGCTGAATGACCGAATATCCGATGGAGTCGTCATCGTAAAACATGGTTGCAGCACAAAAGCCTTAACGCAGAAGGCAGGAAACGAAATCAAAATTATAACGGGTCAGCACCCGGTTCCAACCGTGGAGAATGTAAAGGCAACTGAACGCCTGCTGAAGATGATCGATAAAGCCGGCCCCAGAGACATTGTAATCTGTTTGATTTCTGGCGGGGGGTCCGCCCTGTTAACACTCCCAAAGCAAGGCATATCCATCAAAGATATCTCAAAAACCAATGAACTCCTCATAAAGTCAGGCGCGTCAATCGATGAGATTAATGCTGTGCGCAAACATTTATCTCAAGTCAAGGGAGGGCAGTTGGCCGCTCGAACACATCCTGCCAGATTGGTGAGCTTGATCATATCTGATGTCGTAGGCGACCGATTGGATGTCATTGCCTCCGGACCTACTGCACCCGATACATCCACGTACTCAGATGCAGTCGGCGTCCTGCAAAAATATGGTCTGTGGATGCGCGTGCCGTCCTCTGTCCGCATGACGTTGGAGGGCGGTAGAAGAGGGCACTTGCCCGAGACGCCGAAGGATGGCGACCCCATTTTTGAGTCAGTATATAACAAGATAATTCTGAACAACCACGTCATGCTATCGGCCGCTACTGAAAAGGCAATGGAGAACGGTTATTCACCATACATTATTCAGAATGCCACTGGAGAATCCAGGGCAGAGGCACTAAAACAACTAAAAGATGCCCTGAAACTGAAGACGCCTTCCTGTTTGATCAGCGGAGGTGAAACTACCGTCAAGGTGACTGGTTCTGGTAAGGGCGGCCCAAATCAAGAGTTCGTGCTGGCATGCGTGGAGGAGATCGCTGGAAAACGCATTGTCGTTGCTGCCATAGATTCGGATGGAATCGATGGGTTCACGGATGCTGCTGGAGCAGTGGCCGATGGCAATTCGCTCCGTCGCGCCATGAAGCTTGGATTGTCCCCGACGAAGTTTCTTGAGGACAACGATTCATATCATTTCTTCAAAAAATACGGGAATCTGGTGATGACTGGGCAGACTGGAACCAATGTCAACGACCTGCGGCTCTTTCTCTGTGTCCCAGATCGGACTTAAATCATGTCGACGATCTTGTGCGTGTACTCGGCCGCATATTTATGGAGTTTTTTTCTGCGTTTTTCATACCCCGGGAGCTCTCTGAGCGGCCGATGATATTGCATCTTGAAATCGTGCAATGTCCTTAGTCCACGGATTGTGCTCCTCGCATAGGCATCGATGCGCTTGAAATCATTTATGCCCTTTATCCCTCCAATAGCATAGCGCCTGTATAACTCGCGGATGGTCCTTCGCCTGTTCTCCGCCCCAAAATCAATGTCAAAATGCTCGCGCACGAGCCAAAACAGCGTCTGTGTAATTTGCTCCACCATATGGACCAGCGCCTTGTCTGACCGATGGCAGTGAAGATGCTCACGTAAGTCGACCTGAGCGAATGCTTCCAAACCGATTTTTTCATATAATTCTATCAACATCGCTATTTCAACACCAAAGTGATGTGGCATCGTCAACGATTCGAAAATCCCTCTGGTCAGCGCTACCTCGCCGCTTAATGGATAAGTAATATCCTCCAATCCCTCCAAGACGCCATATTTTCGGTCCAGTATCCGTAAGATGGGGCGCATGTACAGGCGCGTTACCCTGCCTCCAAAAATGGTCTTGCCCCTCATCCTGAAGCGCGGACGATGATAATACGCTTTGGAGAACTTGACATCGACAAGGGTCAATATGGGACCCACCAATCCTTCGACAAACCGCCCATCGATATTCATGATGTCGGAATCAAGGAAGACGAGAATGTCCCCCACATCGCCCATAGCGCATGCTGCTCCTTTATAGAGTGCATCTCCCTTTCCGATAATAACATCTGTTTCCAGAAGCGCACATATCTCTGGCTGTGCTTGGTGGATGATTTTGAACGAGTCGAACTTTTCCAGCGACTTCAAGGCAGACCTTGTGGCAACTTTGGCCGTCCTGTAATCGACGCGTCCATCGATCACTGAACCATCCACTACCAAGATCTCGTCAACGAGGTCTTGGTTGGCAAGCCCGGCCATTTCTGCAACCACCTTTCCGACCGTCTTCTCCTCTCGAAAAGATGGGGTGATGACGGAAATCTTGATGCCGCCTTTCTCTTTATATTCGAGCAGGTCATCGATGTCGAAGTCGAGATAGTCGAAATCGTGCATATTTTGTCCTCATATGATGTGTTCCAACATTTTACTTAAATCCCCCTCCATCACGACGTCGGCGATTTCGTTTAGCTCTGTCGACGCTCCAAAGGCAATGCCCAGTCCAGCATATTCTATCATGCATTTGTCGATGTAGTTATCGCCAACGACCGCACCTTCGGCAAGCGCTATTCCTAGCTCATCGCAAAGGTCGTGCAAAACATCCCGCTTACAGATGGAATGAATTTTACAGCCAGCCATGCGCGGCTCCAGTTTTTCGTTGTTCAACTTGATATTACCGGTGATCATTCCATTTTTGATATCCAATTCGTTTGCAAATACCCTATCGATGCCAAGTCTTTTCGCCAATCGATTCGCTGCCAGTTGGTAGCTATCGGTGGCTATCGCGGTTGTCATGCCCGCTTTTTTTATGGCGGCAATTGTTTTTTGGGCGCCGGTACGGAGCGGGATATCGTCAAATATCTCCAAAAAGCGTTCAACCGATAGTCCCTTGAGAGACTTGGCAATTTTTCTTGTCTTCTCGTATGCCTGCGTATTTGACCTCATGATCTCATGTAGCTGTTCCTCAAAATCAAGCGCTTCCGCCAGCGCATATATCGTCCGTCCTGATAGAAGGGTTCCATCCATATCAAAGATGATGAGCTTGTAATTCAAGATGCCCGCACACTCAGCCATTCCTTATGTAGATGATTCTTTAAATAATGAGCCCCATTTTTACTGAGGGTTAAATACAATGGAAAAAGTAGTGATGACCATAGCCGGCTCTGACTCTGGCGGCGGGGCTGGCATCCAGACCGATCTGAAGACGTTTTCGGCGCTGGGGATGCACGGAACGTGCGCCATCACATCCATCACAGCGCAGAACACGCTCGGTGTACAGGATGTCTATGATTTGCCGGTAGAGATAATAGCGAGTCAAATGGGGGCGATATCATCTGATTTTGATGTCGCGTATGCAAAAACAGGCATGTTGTCGTCATCGAAGATAATCAAGACGGTCGCCAGGGGAGTTAAAAAACACAAAATTCCGCTAGTAGTTGACCCAGTGATGATCGCGGAGGCGGGCGGAACGTTGCTCAAAGATGACGCAGTTTCAGTACTCGTGGAGCGGTTGTTTCCCCTGTCGACGGTCGTGACGCCGAATACCTATGAAGCGGGTGTTCTCACAGACATAAAAATAACAGATAAAAAAAGCGCAAAAAAGGCGGCAGTTGAAATACACAACCATGGAGCAATAGCAGTTATAATCACAGGGGGGCACCTCGATGCTGTCGATGTTCTGTACGATGGCGAATTTCACTTCATAAGGGGGGAATTGATTGCGGGCGGCACGCATGGTGCAGGATGCACATATTCCGCTGCGCTCACAGCACACCTGGCAAATGGTCTTGCATTGAAAAATGCTGCAACAAAGGCAAAAGAATTCGTGACCGCTGCGATCGCGGGTAGCATGCGGGTCGGACACGGAAGCAACCCAGTGAATCCATTGGCGAGCTTGTCAAGAGATGCTGAAAGATGTCATGTGCTGATGGATGTGAGGGGCGCTGTTTCGATGCTAAAAAATTGCAGAGGATTTTCTGAACTAATCCCAGAAGTTGGCACCAATATCGGGAGAGGGGTCCATGGAGCCAGCACGAAAGATGATGTCGCTGCTGTCAGTGGAAGAATCGTGTGCTCAGATGGTGCAAGGGCGGTAGGAGACGTTGATTTCGGCGCTAGCAATCATATTGCGCGAGTGATACTCACAGCGATGCGATTTGATGAAAGGATGACAGGTGCCATGAACATCAAATATTCGCCAGATATATTATCAATATGCAAAAAATTGGGTTTCTCGATCGCCTCGTTTGACAGGAGCGATGAGCCAATAGGCGTCAGCACGATGGATTGGGGGGTCGGAGAGGCGATCCAAAAATCGGGGCGCGTGCCGGATGTCATCTATGACGTGGGCGCCATCGGAAAGGAGCCGATGATTCGGTTGTTTGGTAATGGCGCGATGGAAGTTGCAGAAAAGGCGATTATGATTTGCAAGTGCCTTAAGTAAGCCTTCTCTCACAAGCTCGAGCAAGCCTTTGGACAAGC
>CAYPOB010000009.1:17462-21311 GCA_964412405.1 uncultured Methanocellales archaeon
AAGCCTTCTCTCACAAGCTCGAGCAAGCCTTTGGACAAGCGAGTACCCGAGAGTAGAAATATTAAAATAACATGAACGAGAGAATCTAACCTATAATAACTTGATGTCGCTATAAACGACCTGGGGCACTTCCTAGAGCATGTCTTGTTCTTGTTCGTAACCGCCCGGGGTTTGCGAAGATGCCTCGTTATGTTTTCATACGGACATAAAATCCATGCGTTGGCGGATGTCAGTGACCGAATGATCAAGCAAGAGGATAAATGAAGGAATTTGTTTGTGGAAAACAATGTAGTCGGCCTTAAAGAAATATCGACGCATATAAAAATTCGGAAAGGATTAAGTGTAAAAGATGCATAGCGATTGTATTAGTGATCGAGTAAAGAAGAAAGGAGATACGAGGATGGGCATTAAGCCAACATATATCAAAAAAACTGGAAACACCCTATTGAAACTACACCAAGATGTGTTTGCGACCGATTTCGAAGAGAACAAAAATCTGGTATCTAAACTCACAGATATCAGAAGTAAACGAGTTAGAAACCGCGTTGCAGGATACGTAACCAGTAAATTAAAAATTAAGAAGGCGGGGTAGAAACGCGTGTTTGAAGGGGTAGCGCCAGCGCTTGTCACGCCATTTACAAAGGATGGCAAAGTGGATGAAGCGGGGCTCAGGAAGAATATCAAATTCGTCATAGAAAATGGCGTATCCGGAATCGTTCCAGCAGGATGCACAGGAGAGGCTGCTACGCTCTCTTTTCAGGAACAGAGAAGGGTCATCGAGGTGGCAGTAGATGTCTCTACAGTTCCCGTCATCGCGGGGACGGGGTCCAACAACACAAAAGAGGCCGTCGAGCTCACAAAATACGCAGAGGATGCTGGAGTATCTGCTGCAATGTTGATCTCCCCCTATTATAATAAGCCGACTGATTCTGGTTTAATCAAACATTATGAAACTATCGCCAATTCGTGTGACATTCCAATACTATTGTACAATGTGCCATCAAGAACCGGGATAAATATGGGGGCCCACATATCGGCTGAATTGGCGAAAACTGAAAACATCGTCGGCATCAAAGAAGCCAGTGGGAACATATATCAAATTTCCCAGATCATCGAGCTAACACAAGATCAAAACTTTGCCGTGTTTTCTGGAGATGATGGCATGACCTTTCCAATTTTAACACTTGGCGGAAGGGGCGTGATATCGGTTGCGGCCAACATAATTCCGAAGCAGATGAGTGACATGACATCCGCATTCTTCGCGGGAAATATCGATGCAGCAAGAAGGATTCACCACACCACATCTCCACTGGTGCGTGCCCTGTTCCTGGAGACCAATCCGATTCCAATAAAGACTGCAATGAACTTGATGGGCTTGGCAGCGGGCGGGTTTAGGTTGCCTTTAGCTCCCATGGGCGAAGAAAATATAGCCAAGTTGCGTTGCACTATGGAGTCGTCGGGGTTATTATGATAAGTGTTGCGGTTGCCGGTGCATCTGGGCGGATGGGCAAACTGATCATCCAGAATGTCGCAAGTGCGGACGATATGAAGCTTGTGGCTCTATTCGATGCCAAAGGAATTGGCACGGGTGTTGGGGGTGTGCGCATATCGGATGCAAGGGATATCCGCAGAGTATTGAGGGAAACCAAGCCAGATGTCCTGGTCGACTTCACGATTGCGCATGCAGCGGTGGAAAATGTAAAATCCGCTACCGAGTGCGGCGTGAATCTGGTGGTCGGCACGACGGGGTTCACACAAGAGCAGCATGCAGAAATGAAGGAGGCGATCGATAAAAAGGTGGCGGCAGTCATCTCCCCCAATTTTTCGGTTGGCGTGAACGTCTTTTGGAAAATAATTACGGAGGCGTCGAGGCAGCTTAGTGATTATGATATCGAGATCGTCGAGGCACATCATCGCCATAAGAAAGATGCGCCGAGCGGTACTGCGATAAAAGCAGCAAAATTAATTGGTAAGGCGTTAGGAGGGGTGGAAATACCCGTACACGCCATAAGAAGCGGGGATATCGTTGGCGACCATATCGTATTATATGCCGGGGATGGGGAGCGAATGGAGATCAAACATCAGGCACACAGCAGACAGGCATTCGTATCTGGTGTCATGAGAGGCATACGATGGGTTGTGAATGCGAAAAAGGGAATACATTCGATGGATGATGTACTTGGGATGTGCTAAACCAAAAAAGATATATTGTAGTTTTTCGTAGTGCGATGTTGTAGTTCCCAGAGGGACTGCAACTCTCCGATCTGGGATAGTATTAAAGGAGGAGGAGAATAATATGGTAGCAACGATCGATTCAGATGAGTGTACGGGATGTGGATTGTGTGTGGATGATTGCCCAACTGATGCAATTTCGTTGAATGACGATGTGGCTTCGGTCGATGATGGGTTGTGCATCGATTGTAATATATGCGTCGATATCTGCCCGACTGATGCAATTTCAATATAGATGTTGAGGTCATGATTAAAGTAGGGGTCCTTGGAGCAACTGGCGCAGTAGGTCAGCGATTTGTTCAGCTGTTAGCGGAGCATCCGTGGTTTGAGTTGGCAGCGTTAGCCGCTTCTGGGCGGAGTGCTGGAAAAAGATATGTGGATATTATAAAGTGGCGACTGGACACTCCGATTCCAGAGAGTGTGAAGGATTTTGAGGTTCTGCCGATCGATCCAAAACAGGCAGATGTAGATGTCGTATTTTCAGCATTGCCAGCGTCCATTGCAAAAGATGCCGAACCCAAATTTGCAGAGGCGGGGGTCGTCGTGGCGAGCAATGCCGGCTCTTTTCGAATGGAGGACGATGTCCCACTGATGATTCCCGAGGTCAATCCAGACCATCTTGGATTGATTAAAATACAGCAGGACCGCCGTGGATGGGGCGGATATATAATCACCAACCCCAACTGCTCTGTCATCGCGATGGCGCTCTCGTTGAAGCCATTGATGAAATTTGACATAGAGGGCGTACATGTAGCAACGATGCAGGCGGTATCCGGCGCTGGTTATGACGGCGTTTCGTCGATGTCGATCCTCGATAACATCATACCTTACATCGAAAATGAAGAGGAGAAAATGGAGACGGAGAGTCAAAAAATACTGGGCGAGTTAGATGGCACAAGGGTGAAAAACGCCGACTTTGCTGTAAGTGCTAGTTGTCATCGTGTCCCCGTTTTAGATGGACATACTGAGGCAATATGGGTGAGGATGAGGGGCAACCCCACAATAGAGGATGTCCGGGATGCATTTCGTACGTTCAAGTGCGATGAAGTAAATGGCTTGCCCGCCGCTCCAGAAAAACCGATAATCGTGCACGATGCAGACGACAGGCCACAACCGAGATTGGATAGAAGTGTTGGAAATGGGATGAGTATATCGGTCGGGAGAATCAGAGAACATGCTGGCGGCGTCAAGTACATCGCGATGGGGCACAACACGATCAGGGGTGCGGCAGGCGCATCCGTGTTGAACGCAGAGCTCCTCGTTAAGAAGAAGATGATTTAATCTCCGTGCGTATCTTGTAGCGTCTCTTGGCGGATGATGTATCCAAGAAAGCCCCTCAAAAGTATGATCATGGCCACCATCATCAGTTCTTCCAATGTTCTAACGACGATCGTCTTTATGATCTCGGCTCCGAGTAGATAATCCAACGATAATTTTAGATAATAAGCCAATTCGTGGCTGAACGATTTGAGTTGTGATTGTTTGAAAAAGGGTCCTGTTTTAATCAGCTTCAGCGTGCAGACTCCAGCACCATAGCAGATTATAGCGATTCCCATGAGTTCCAGTATAAATACGATTGCAAGAAGTACTGGCGTAAATATATCGTAAATCATTATT
>CAYPOB010000010.1:0-1502 GCA_964412405.1 uncultured Methanocellales archaeon
AATTTGGAGGATAAAGTGGAATTGAAGAATAACAAAGGCAGGACATACGTAATCCACGAGTTCCACCCCTTTACTGATTTAGACGACGCTTACGAGTGTTTTATTAGCAGTTTCTATCATTCTCAATTGGCCTATCGTGGACGGAGCCGATCCTCAGCTCATAAGGAATATGATTCTCTTCTATGATAATTCTTGACCGAAATCGATAAAGTTTAATGAATAATCCTTATTCCTCAAATCTCTTTCTGACCGAATCCGCATGCGCCTCCAGCCCCTCTGCCTCGGCAAGCGCTATTATCATATCCTTCAGGTCGCGCAACCCTGACTTGCTGATGATATGGATGCTGGATTTCTTCGTGAAATGATTTACGTCCAAGCCGGAAAGCACCCTTGAATACCTCATCGTTGGTAGAACGTGATTTGTTCCGGCGGCGTAGTCCCCGGCGGCGACAGGAGAATATTCTCCAATGAATATCGCGCCAGCATGTTTGATATTCTTCAATACGTTTAATGGGTCGGGAACCATTAGTTCAAGATGCTCTGGTGCAATCGTGTTGACAAAATCTATTCCCTGTTCGAGGTCGTCTGCTATCAAAATAGCGCTTCGCTTCAGTGATATGGTGATTATGTCCTTGCGTAGTGATTTTTTCACCTGTTTCTCTATCTCGCTATCGACTTTTTTTGCCAGTTTTTCTGAGGTCGTGACCAGGATGGCAAGAGATGCCGAGTCATGCTCTATCTGCGCAACCATGTCAGATGCGATGAAAGACGCGGTTTTGGCTCTATTTTTCTCGGAAACCCGATCTGCTAAGATGACTATTTCACTCGGTCCTGCGGGAAAATCGATTTCCACATCGTTGCGCACCAGCATCTTGGCAGCCGTTACGTACACGTTCCCAGGTCCGACGATTTTGTCCACTTTTGAAATACTCTCCGTGCCATATGCCATGCAGCCAACTGCTTGCACCCCTCCCACCTTGAATACCCTGTCTGCGCCTGCTATGTCGGCTGCTGCTAACGTGAGGGGGTTTACAGTGCCATCTGGCCCGGGTGGAGTACACACGACCACTTCCGAGACGCCAGCCACCTTTGCTGGAATCACGGTCATCAGCGCTGTGGAAGGGTAGGACGCGGTGCCACCAGGGACATATGCTCCGACCCTTTCCAGCGGCACGGTCTTCTGTCCGAGCACTATGCCCGGCTGAAGCTCCGATAGCCACATCTCATCACTTAGCTGTGTACTGTGGAACGCGGTTATGTTGTGTGCCGCCCCTTCCAGATGTTCGATGAGTTTCTCGTCAACGGATTTCTTGGCTTTTTCAATTTCATCGTCCGTGACTTCGAGGCTCTGGATGTCTGCCCCATCAAATTTTTTAGTGTACTCAATTATGGCGGAATCGCCGCTCTCCCTAACATCATCCAAGATATCCTTGGCGACCTTCATCGCGGTCTGGATATCTGCTCCACTGGATAGCAAGCAGTCTATTTGCATCTTTTCGATT
>CAYPOB010000010.1:1602-21264 GCA_964412405.1 uncultured Methanocellales archaeon
GGTCTGGATATCTGCTCCACTGGATAGCAAGCAGTCTATTTGCATCTTTTCGATTTCAGAAAGCCGTTTGATCATCATAATTCCCAATATCCTCTCAAATCATTTTAATTCTTCGGATTATTCTCTCTAAACTCCTCTTGTTATCATACGAAGCACATATCCGCTCTAATTCGGTTTTTGATGCCTTCTTTAACTCATCTGCCAGTCGCGCCATATTTGGAATCGCCCTGACGACGTTGTCCACTATCGTAATGCTTGCCGCCTGAGCCGTCCTCGACAACGGGTTTAAATCCACGACGATCACGGTTTTGCCCATGCTTTTGAGCGCTTCGCATCGGTCTCCATCCTCTAGTGGAACCAACACGACATCTGCTTTGTATATTCCATCTTTGTCCACCTTCGCCCGTTCATGGGATATATTGGGAATGCGCGCATTCGCATCCCTTCCAAGCACATTGGCGGCTCCATACATCTTCAGATAATCGATTATTTTATCCATCCGCTCTTCAATTTGTCGCAGATTTCCAATCTGCGAGAGTTGTAATTCCTTTGGAATTTCAACATGCGCCAGATCGAAGATCTGACGGAGTTGTAATTCCTTTGGAATTTCAACACGGTGGAATAAATTGACCTCTAACGGCGCATTTGTGACATTGCTCAAATGAACAATTTCATCAGGCACCAGTGCGGCAGTATTGCCGTTGACGGATATGACTGGGTGCTTGGCTAAGGATAAAGTCGCTACCGCAACCCTTGTGGACTCCATCGCCAAATCAATCGTCTTTTCGCCGATCAGATAATCAAACGCCTCGCCCCGTCCATGCGCAATCAACCCTTCTGCGCAGACGATACCTGCTTTAAATCCATTCACCAGTTTCTCTCGAATCTTCAGTGACTCGTAGCGCGGATGGTCTCTTGGTATCATCATAGCAATTGCGCTCCATGATGGCATATCCTACTCGTATGAACTTTTCCGAATTCTTTTAATGCATCGCGTCCATTAACCGCGAACACGGTGTTGCCCAGCATCGCCATACCTGCCATTCCACCAACGGATTCAACCGATTCTATCATATCCACTATAAGGTCATCTGCGAGGTTCGTATCTATCGCAAATCTTTTAGATAAATGAACAAACTTCTCAAATGTCGGATACTTTAGCAATTCTTTCAATGCACTCCTTCCCGCATTATTGATATCCTTCTTTACCTTCTCATCCTGTAACACGGCTTCAGTTGATATTTGGTCAAGAGCTACATAATCGATTTCGATGTTTCCGATGGGAATTCGATCGATAGCGCCGATTCCAGGTGCTCCAGCCACCGTTCTTATTACGAGTCCACCGTATGACTGTCCGATTACATCCCCTAGGCCGGTCTTATTCGCAACCTCTGCTATATGGGCTATCTCTGCAACCCGATTATATGTGAGATTTAAGGACAGCGCCTCGTTCAATGCAAGCGCGGTGCTCAACGCACCAGCTCCACTGGCGCCAAAACCATATCCTATTGGGACATCTATTTTGCTGCGCACTTCAACGGAGTGCTCGACTGCCAATTCCCTCACGACGAACTCGGTGGTTGGCGCCCCTGTGAGGATGTCATTTAATTGGATGGATATTCCTCCTCCATCCTTAATCATGACCTCCGTCACCGTCCCAGCAGTGAGTGTAAATCCGCAGCCTCTGGATCCCGTGCACCTTGGGTCATCGGCTTCACAAATTTCGAAAAATCCTGTGATATGCGACGGTGCATATGCCTTAGCTTTTACGACGTTCATAACATTCCAACTACTGCGTCGATAATACATCTGGCGATATCTCGTTTGGAACCCTTGACATGCGCAATGCCCTCGTCAATGATATATACTTCATTCTCGTCCTCGCCGATTCCACCATTGCCCACATCGTTTGCCACGACCATATCCAATCTAACCGCATCCTTCAGCGATTTTGCCCTGTAAATCAAGACATCTGTCGCGACATTGGTCTCGGCTTTAAAGCCGACCATCGGCAAATTAGGATATTCCCCTCTGACCAGTCCTATCAGCTTTGGAACGGATGATAGGGGAAGCGTCAAATTCTTGCCAGAAGGTATCTTGTTTGGCACTTTATCGACCGTATAATCGGAGATGGCGGCAGCACAAATGAATACATCGCATCCCCTTTTTAACTCATTGAGCACTGCTTCGGTCATCTCTCCAGCGCTCTCGACGTTGATGTGGCGCATCATCGGATATGGACAATCTCCCCTATACACTAACGTGGCATCTGCGCCCCTGATGAACGCTCCTCTGGCGAGCTCAAATCCCGTCCTGCCAGAACTTCTACTGGTGAGTATCCTGATGGGGTCAATCGATTCTGTTGTAGCTCCGGCGGCAATCAACACCTTTTTCCCCTCAAGCTCTTTTCCCGAAAGCGTGCGCAGTACGTACAGGACGATATCCTTGACGTCCGCAATCTTTGCCTTTCCCTCCTCTAAGCGAGGACCAACAAATTCGATTCCAAGCCCCTTCAGTCGCTGGATGTTATCGGCGACGATCGGCTGTGAGTACATCGATTCGTGCATCGCAGGAACGATGAGGATTGGAATTTCGGTGCCCAGTGCAGTGGATGCAAACGTAGTTATGGATGTATCATCTATGCCAGTTGCGATCTTTCCAATGGTGTTTGTCGTACAAGGGGCGATTAATAATAAATCAGCTTTGTCAGTCCTATCTCCACACAGTTCAATATGCTCGACATCTCCCGTGAGCTCCGTAATCACCTCGCGCCCTGTTGCATACTGAAGCGCATATGGGTGTATGACCTTTTGAGCGGCATCGCTCATCACGGCGTAAACGTCAGCCCCATGTCTTATCAGCTCGCGCGCCAATTTGACGGCTTCGATTGCCGCTATACTGCCCGTGACGCACAGCACGATTTTTTTGCCACCGAGCTCATCACCTTTGGAGCCCTTGATGTCGGTTGTGGGATGCGTCAAGATATCACCGTTACGCATTACATGGTCAACCCATATAATGGTTGATGCTTCTTGTATATTCCATTTAAATCTATTTACCCATTTACTATTTTACTATTTTACTAACCCGTACCCATATGTCTATCATCTCACGCAAAACCTTTGTACAGGGACACCAATGTATATGCTTGGGCGGTGAAGTCGATATGTGGGCCAAAATGATAAAAAAATTCAGTAATTTCCCAGCGCAAGAAAAGGTAGTCCGCCTTCTTATGGAAAGGGGTTTCCAGATAAATTCAGAGGGGAGGGTCGTTTCTGGCACCATCGAGATACCGCATACCCAGATCGCAAAGGAGGTTGGTGCAGACAGGAGAGTCGTCGATGCTACGGTCAAGGCAATTTTAAGCGATGAAACGCTCAGAAAGGTGTTTCAGAACATCACATCGATGGCCTTTTTAGAACATGTCGCACCACTGCTTGGGATGGGGGTCATAATCATCATCCCAAAAAATGCTCAAAAAACAGGCATACTCGGCGAGGTCGCCACCACTATCGCAAAACACAACATCAGCATCAGACAGGCTGTAACCGATGACCCCTACTTTATTGAGGATCCAAAACTCACGATAATCACGGATACAAAGGTTCCTGGAGAGGTAGTGGATGCTCTGATGAGGTTGCCGTCCGTGAAAAGCGTCACGGTTTATTGAGGGTGGACGGAGGGAGAAACCTTTAAAGTTGATTTCAGTGCCACAATAACATTTAAGTATAACTCTCAATCATCTGTAAATATGATGCAAACAACTATTCCTAAAGAAATCGTAGAAGAATTAAAAACAATTCGAGAGGATTTAGATTATATTAAAAAGCATATGGTAGATGTGGATATTATTTTGACCCCAGAAGAAGAAAAAAGACTTGAAGAAAGTCTAAAAGAATATAAGGAAGAGGGAACAACTCGTTTAGAGGATTTTGAAAAAGAGCTTGGCGGGTAAAATGTTCCAAGTTCAACTAGGTTCGCCTGCCAAACGTTTTCTTAAAAAGGCTCAAAAAGAAGTTGCCGAAGGCAATTTGGGCGAAGCGTAGCGAAGCCTTTTATCCGCTGTTATACGCCCCGAAGGGTTCGAGCGGAGCGAGAAAGTTCCTGAGCACGCCATCATTTCATCTCCTTTTGATATTTAACATAGGAATAAATAATTGTATAAGCAGAAACAAAAATTACAGGAACAAGAATGAAAAATAACGCATATTTCTGGAAGAATACCCCGACAAGAGCGATTGCTCCAGCAATCTTAAATAACTTTCCACCGATTTTGTGAGTCTTCTCCCATACTTTTTCATTACTCAAAGTCCAAAGGTGTTCTAATCCCAATAAACCAGTTTCTCTTTGCATTCTCACAGAGAATGCCACAATAGAAAAATAGAAGTCCAAGACCAATTGGAAGAATCACATTAGGACTTATTTTAATTCCAAGATTCCAGAGAATTACTTGAAAGTAAATTGAAAGCATGAAGATAAAAAACAAGATGATAAATCCATCAAAATATTTTCTAAATTTTTAGATGTTTGCTTTTAAAGGGTCAATTCTTGGAATAGCAACGAAAAGTAAGCCAAGTCCAATGAGACTAAAAGGCATTAAAAACAGTCCCCAGAATTTTGACATATAGCCATCTACTTGTCCTTGAGCATCCCAATGTGTAGCCATCTGCTCTGGCATTTGAGGATAAAAATAGATGCCAACGATGAAGGAGAGTAAGATTATCCCCAAGATGATTATTTCACTTTTTCTCATATTCATAAATTAAACCTCCAAATATTTAAAGCGTGCGAGGGAATTGCGTATAACTTCCTATAAACGCACCTTTGTTTTTATAAATTGTTCCATTTGTCGTCGATCAGCGCCTACAACGTGCCGTGTTTGTCAACCTACAATAACTTTTTCTTTATTTTCCATTTTTACACATCGCCTTCTTTGATTAATGGAACATGTTTTCTTTGAGACAGTTCTTTATCGAGCATAAATAATCCATTTTTACTACCTTCTATAAACTTTAATTTATCAATAATTTCCCTGTCGTTTTCCTCTTCTTCAACCTGCTCATCGATAAACCACTGCAAAAAACTATATGTGGCTCTATCCTTTAATTCTTCAGCCAAATCCATTAGATTGTTTATGCATTTGGTTATATATTGTTCATGTTTTAATGTATCTTCAAAAGCCTGTAATGGGGTATCCCATTTATGTGGCGGTTCTTTTATGGCAAATAATCTAACATTAGCCCCCTGTGATATTAAATAGTTATAAATTTCCATCACGTGGTCGGTCTCCTCTTTGTATTGCACGTTCATCCAGTTTGCAAAACCTTTAAGCCCAACTGACTCAAAATGTGCAGACATGGATAAATATAGGTACGCAGAATAAAGTTCTTCATTGACTTGTCTGTTCAAGGCTTCTTTCATTTTTTCTTTTAACATATTTACAACTCATTTTGTATTATATGATTGTTCCGTATATTTAACTATTTCCCCTCCATATATTATAGTATAATTCTCAAGTACTGGGAGTCCCGCCCTTCCCATTTTATAATTTACATCCGTAAATTTATCAATTTACCTGCTTGATTTAAAGCCGAAACGTCCTATGATTTTTGATGGCATCTCTTTTGATAAAATTGAAGTACCGCATTAACAATCTGATCATTTAAGTTTCCATCCATCTTTGGAGTAACAACATATATCTCATGCGTGCGCAGTCGATTAATCGCTGTCATGCCCTCCGAATGAAATGGGGATGAATTTTAGTGCAGCGATGTCTAAGGTAAACCCTCAAGTTGCGTGCAAGGGCTACTAAAAAAAATAAGCCAACACTCCTACAATTCCATAAATTATCGCTAAGAGTATAGAAAAAAATTGCCATGCGAGGATGCCATTTGAAGGGGGATTTTATCCCCACTCTCCTTATTCATGATGGCAATCGATGTTGTAAATAAAAAAGAGAACAACGTAAGAATACCCATCTCTCACCCTAAAATGGCGTTAGCCACAAAAACTTTGCAGCACCCAATAGCAAAGCAAACCATATGGCCAATAATGACCAGATAATTTTATTCCAAAGAAATATTTTCCCCCCGTCGAGTGGTGTAAAAGGAAATATCGGAATTAGATTGAAGAAAACAAGGGCAGAGTTTACCAAAAACCCAACTGTCCCCAAAGCTATTAGCCACTCCGTGTTTGCCCAGTGGGCTAGAGCTAAAAAGCAGGAAGCCAATACCAGGCTGATAACAGGGCCAACACTATAGATTAAACCCATCTCTTTGATATTCTTGTTATACGGCCAGTCCTTCTGCTTAATGAAAGTGGAGCCATAAGATGGATAAAGGCCGCCCAATAAAGCCAATAAAACACTGAAGACCAGTCCCGATTCCCAGACCTTAAATACAGTCTTAAGGCCAAGGGAGTTGGCAACGAGCTTATGTGAAAGTTCATGAGCAAAAATACTCACTCCTACAACACCTAAAATAAGAGGAATGGAACCGAGTAATGGATAGTCAAGCCCGGTGCCCGCTACCAAAATAATGAGACTGAAGCCGAGCCACGCAATAAGGAAATGCCACCCATCTCCGACCTCTCTCACTCTCTGACTTGCTTTGCCTGTTTTTCTTAATATAAAACATCCTGGCGCCCAAAAGTAGTCGTTAATCCACCACAGTGAAAGAGTTTTCCAACCAAAAACCTTAAATTGCATATTAAACTCAAACGGCGTAAAGCCATTATGCAGGAACATATTCCACGATGGTGAATTAAACCGGTCCACAATAACATAGTTGGTTTTACATCCTTCCTTCTGAAAATGAGACAGAGTGGCATCCACCAATGCCTTACCCACACCTTTTCCCTGAACATTACGGTCAACGAAAATCCCCTCAACAATACCTACCTTTTCTCCGGTAATGGTAGCAACTATCGGGATAACGCAACCGACAATCTTCTCTCCATCAACAGCAACCAGAGCATCGGTCTTGTGTGTTTTGTATGTCAGATAATAGAAATAATATCGCTCGAATATACTCAGCGTTTTGGCCACTTCCCAGACTGCTTCGTCTTCACCGGGCTGGATGTTTCGAACGATGATCTTTTGATTCATTTTTTCCTCTTCGTATATGCCTCGCAGTGAGCATTTCGCCTAACGTCACGAGCGTATCTGAAGTTCCCCGAAGGGGAATTTGGGCGAAGCGTAGCGGAGCCAGATACGCTCTGTTATACGCCGTGCCGTATTTTCATAACTACTCTTCCTCCGATATCTTTGAGATTCTATCAAATTCTTCTCTTAGTTTTTTATACGCTTCATTTAATTCTTCTGCTTTACCCTCTAAATTTTTAAGGTGAGTCCTATAAAATACTCGCCATACTTCATCGATCTCGCCGAATCGTTGCGAGAGCCTAATGAGATTGTTCCTTACTTGTCCTGCATCTTCGGAAAGTTTCTTTGCATGAACACCCGCTTTTATGAGTTCAATTTTATGTGAAAGAGTCAGTGGCGAGACTACTTGAACCCCTCTTTTAGTATAATCTCGTAGCATTTCGAACGCTTCATTTACTAAGAAATAGTAAACTCCTTCAGAGGGGATATAAGCAAAAGCAAACTCGGCAGATCCTTTTTCGGGACATACATAATCATCGGCTATCTTATTGAGATGACCTTGGACATTTTTAAGAAATTGTTTTTTGAATCCTTCTCTTTCTTTGGGTTCTTCTGCACCTAACATCTTTCCAAAATTATCCAAAGGAAACTTAGAGTCTATGCAAATAATCCCCACCGTTGATCTTATGTATGCATCTGGGATCTTTCCATCAAGAATTCTCTCTCTAATACCATACATATCCTGTGGAAGTTGGTCTGAAAATATTGTCTCCAGAGATAACTCACCAAAAGATGCTCTTTCTGTAGGTACTCGAAGCATTTGTTCAAAGGATTTATAACTATCTCTAATATCTTTAGCATGGCTTTCCACTGCACCTATTTTTTCATCTAAACCCAATTTTATCCAAGTGCCTGATATAGCGGCTTCAACATCTTTTGGTTCAACCCCTTTGCTTTTCAAAATCAAGAAGATCAATATAAACAAGAGCACCACGATGATTACAAGTAAGATTTCTATTATCATATTGCTATCACCTCCGTTATTATTTTAGGTATGGCGTATAATTACTTATAACCGCATCTCTATTTTATAAATTTTTCATTTATCATTGATCATCTCTCTATATACTTCTAAAGTCAAAATTTATGCGGTACGATGCAAGGGTCAAAATCTTTATAAACAATATGCAATCACCTCTGACTTAGCCACCAAAACGAGTAACCAAAAATGACATCTTACGACCACACAAGTTTATACAAGGATTTGGATAAGTTGACAGTTTTCAACTTTGATGGGAAGATTTATACTGTTTAATAATGATATAATGCTAATCATGAAGATATGCGTCAGCGGCAAGGGCGGCGTCGGCAAAACGACTTTTGCTGGAACGTTGGCCAGACTGCTCGCCAGAGATGGCATGGATATCATCGCGATAGACGCTGATTTGGATCATAATCTACATTCTCCCCTCGGACTCAGTAGGGAGGAAGTCGAAGATTTGACCCCACTATCGGAAATGAAGGACATAATCAAGGACAGGACGGGAGCGGACCCGGATGCCTTTGGGTCTGTCTTCAGATTAAATCCTGAGGTCTCAGACTTGCCTCAGAGATTGTGGGTGAACGGCCCAGATGACATCAAGTTCATTTTGATGGGGACGATGAAACAAGGCGGAGCTGGATGTGCATGTCCAGCAAACGTGCTTTTAAAATCGTTTTTAAAGTACATGTTTTTGAAAGACTACAACGTGATAATGGACATGGAGGCGGGCATCGAGCATCTGGGGAGGGGCACTGCTAAATATGCAGATGCTCTGATCATCATAGTTGAGCCTACCCTCAACTCGATGGGGACTGCCAAAAAAATAATAAATCTGTCAGAGGACATCGGATTGAAGAAGGTTTATGTAGTCGGAAACAAGGTTGCTAATGCTGAGGAGGAAAGGTTCATAAGGGGGCATTTCGATGACATTTTGGGGATCATACCATTCGACCATAAAGTGAGGGAAGGCGAGATGGATGGAAAATCTCTGGTAGATTTTACCGCATCAGCGGCACTTGATGCTATTTCAGAAATAAAGGATTTGATAAAGAAAATAGAGAGCACAGCATGAGTGAAATTAAATTTAAAATCGAAGAGCTGAAAAGCGCCCCTGCTGGGATAGGGGGGGTAAATATCACCATCGGAAGCATCCTCGAGGACACGTGGGAGGAGGCTATGGGTCCGACTCCAATGCCATCCATCAATACTCTAAGAACATGGGACCACATTTTGCTGAATAGATACAAACCATTTTACTCTCCATTCTGCGATATGTGCTGTCTCTGTACCTATGGAAAGTGCGACCTGACGGCTGGAAAGATTGGTGCCTGTGGCATGGGCATTGGTGCCCAGCAAGCCAGAATGTATCTTCTATCAAGTTGCATAGGTGCTGCTACGCATGGCGCCCATGCGAGGCATATAGTAGAGCACCTGATCGAGAAATTGGGAGGCGACCATAAAATAGACCTGGGACGATTTATCAGCGTGAATGCCCCTAACATAATGGCGGTAGTTGGGATGAGGCCAGAACGCTTAGGCGATTTGAGAAAAGTGCTGGATTATGCCGAAGAACAAATCGTTCAATGTTTGTCAGCCACCCATACGGGTCAAGAGGGCAGTTCCATTGACTTCGAGTCCAAATCCATGCATATGGGCATGATCGATCACGTGGTGATGGAGGCGGCAGACATAGCCCAGATAACCGGCTGTGAGTTTCCAAAGGGAGATCCTGACGCACCTCTGGTCGAGATCGGCATGGGAACCCTCGACCGAAGCAAGCCCGTGATCATATGCATAGGGCACAACGTAGTAACAGGAATCGAGATAGTGGATTATTTGATTAAAAAAGATATGATGGATAAACTGGAAGTCGGTGGATTATGTTGCACAGCACATGATATTACCAGATACGAAAAAAGGGCCAAAGTGGTTGGACACCTCTCCAAGCAATTATATTTCATACGGTCGGGAGTGGCAGATGTCATAGTGGTAGATGAACAATGTGTCAGGCTTGACACGCTGAAGGAGGCTACAAAGGTGAAAACATCAGTCATAGCGACTTCCGACAAAATATGTTACGGTCTGCCCGACAGGACCAATGACCCTCGGCAGGAGATAATAAAGGACCTGGCAAATGGCGCTCCCGGAGCATTGATACTCGATCCAGAAAAGGCCGGAGAAGTTGCAGTCGAAGTGGCATTGAGAATATCAGAGAAAAGAAGGAAGCTGAAAATCCTGCCGGATAAAAAAGAAGTGATAAAACTTGCCGAGGGTTGTAATGTGTGCGGTGAATGTAAACGTACATGTCCGCTTGACCTGCCGATTCCAAAGGCAATGAAGACGGCCGCAAAAGATGACTTGAGCGGATTGGTCTATGTCTACGACATGTGTTTAGGGTGTGGAGTATGTGAGTCAGCGTGTAGAAGGGACCTGCCAATATTAAATATGATTCAAAGGGCGGCAGAGCGCAAGGTCAAGGGAGAAAAATATGTATTGAGAAGCGGCAGGGGACCGATCCTGGACACGGAGATAAGAAAAGTAGGCCCCCCGATCGTATTGGGGACTATCCCTGGGGTAGTAGCTTATGTTGGATGCGCAAACTACCCAAAGGGTAGGGGGGCACTTGCGGAGATGGCAGAGGAATTCCTCCGTAGAAAATATATAGTGATTGCATCTGGATGTGCAGCCATGGACATCGCGATGCATAAAGATGAAGACGGGAAGACGCTATATGAAAAGTATCCTGGAGACTTTGATGCGGGTTGCATAGCTAATGTTGGGTCCTGTGTTGCGAACTCGCATATTTCGGGCGCATGCATCAAGATTTCCAGCATATTCGCCAGGAGGAATATAAGGGGGAACTACGAGGAGATAGCGGACTATATATTAAATCGCATTGGCGCATGTGGGGTTGCATGGGGGGCGTACTCACAGAAAGCCGAAGCAATCGCCGTGGGCTGCAACAGATGGGGCATTCCGGTGATAGTTGGGCCGCATGCCGCCAAATATAGAAGACTGTATCTGGGACGAAAAGACATAGAGGATGATTGGAACGTCTACGATGTCAAAGCCAAGGGAGATAGGGTTTTTGTGGGGCCTGCACCCGAACACCTCATGTATGCATCTGAGACAAAGGAAGAATGTATAGTCATGACGGCAAGGCTCTGTATAAGACCCAATGATACCACTAAGGGAAGGATGATAAAATTATCACATTACCTTGATCTGAGTGAGAAATATTTTGGCACACTCCCGGACGATTGGCCTGTATTCGTTAGAACCGAGGCCGATCTGCCAATTGCCAAAAAGGATGTACTATTAAAGGAATTGAAGGAGATGGAATGGAAGCCGGGCAGAATTCCGGACCCAACCAATCTGGAGAGGTTCAAACTCAAATGGAGATGATTTGACACGATGGCGAAAGAGGGTAGGGTGAGCATTAACAGGTCATGGCAGCTTGGCAGGGGAATCGGCAAGGGCGATATACCTAGGGTGATATCTCCAGAAGTCCTTGGCAAGTTGATAAAGAAGGCAAAGAGGCCCCTGTATGTATTCGGCCCCTCGTTATTGGAGGCAAAGTATGATGGTAAGCTGGCACTGGACTATGCCATTGAAATGGCAGGGGCATATGACATGCCAGTGGTCGCAGTCTCTCATGCGATAAAAGGGTTTTTGCAGAAGGGCTTCGAACCAGATGCATGGATGCCAGCGGTCAACATAGTTGACAGGCTTAGGGATTCAGAGTGGGATGGTATAAGGAAAGAAGGGCAACACGACCTTGTGGTCTTTTTCGGGGTCTTTTGTGCTCTTGGCGAACAAGGACTATCGACTCTAAAACATTTCGCCCCACATCTAAGGACCATATCCATCTGTCCTCGTTATCATCCGAGCGCAGATATGTCCATCATAATAGATGGCGAAAAATTGAATAAACTCGTTGAAACATTGAAGGGGGATTAAAATATGGAACATATGGAACTTCCATTCGAGATTTTAAAACTTATTTCTGAAGAAACTTTTGAAGGAAATAAAAGAAGAGGGACAAAGAAACTTAACAAATAGTATGTTTGCCGAATAGGAGGTTTAAATGGTTGTTGAATCTATACTCGATGGGACGAAAACCGTTTTAGATTTGACAAAGAACACCTTAAAAGATGCTGAAAACAAATCACTTGATTATGGTGGAACTAACTATAACCTTCCGTTAATATATGGATTATTGGGAAAGAAAATAAATAATGTTAATGAATTAAAAGAATTAATTAACTCTCTTGAGATTAAATATGAACAAACATTAGAAAATGCCCTTGATAATGGGATAATAACATTAATATGTGCTGAAGCATTGGAAGCATTAAAATATGCAACTATAAAAGAACCATATAAACCACCCTATATTGGATTTATTCCCGACGAAATTTTAAGAAGTTTAGGTGTCTCTCTTGTAAATGATAAGATTCCGGGGATTTTAGTTATTATAGGAAAGGTTGGGAATACGGAAAAATTAAAAAAATTTATTGGTGATATAAGACAAAGAAATATTTTAGCATTATTTGTTGGAGATATTATTAAAGAAATGGATGAAGCAGGAATAACTTATGGAATAGATAAATTATTGGTACCACTTGGTGAAAGTATTACTTCAGCAGTCCATGGGGCAAATCTTGCTATAAGGGTACCGTTAATATATGGGGGGATTGAGTCTGGAAAAACTGTAGAAATTACAGATTATATAAAAAATAGAGTTCCGGCAATTGTTGTAGCATTAGGCGAACTTGACAATATAACATTATCTGCTGGGGCGGGATGTATGAAGTTGGGAGTCCCAGTTATTACAAATAATCCAGTTCCAGAAATAAAAGGGACATTGGAAAGTTCAGATATTGAATATATTGTTGAAAATGCATTAAAAATGAAAGATGTGGAGTATGGTGATACTATGAATATGGAACTTCCGTTCGATATTGGCCCACAATATGAGGGAGAGAGAATAAGAAAAGATGATATGTACATTGAGCTGGGGGGACCGAAGGTAAAAGCAAAAGCAGAGCTCGCGAAATTGAGGATGGCGGACGAAATAGAAGATGGCAGGATTGAAGTAAAAGGTCTGGACATCGGGGAGATGAAGGGGGGCGGCAGATATCCCTTTGGCATCTTCGTTGAGGTGGCTGGAGAAAAGTTGGAAGAGGATATGGAAGGTGTAGTTGAGAGAAGGATACACGAGTACTGCAACTTTATAGAGGGATTCATGCACCTGAATCAGAGGTATGACATCTGGTGTAGGTTGAGCAAGGAAGCCCATGCAAAGGGCTTCAACCTGAAATTTATGGGACAGGCTTTAATCAAATTGTTCAAATCGGAGCTGTCGATCATCGAGAAAATGCAGGTCACATTCATCACAGACGAAAAGGAGGTAGAGGAATTTGTGGAGAACGCAAAGAAAACCTATGAAGCCAGAGATGAAAGGGCAAGAACATTGAGTGAGGAGGATGTAGATGAGTTTTACGCGTGTCTAATGTGTCAAAGTTTTGCCCCATCACACGTATGCATCATAACACCGGAAAGAACGTCACTTTGCGGCGCGATAAGCTGGCTCGAGGGCAGGGCCGCCACGAGGGCCGATCCCAAGGGTACGAACTTCTCAGTTCAAAAAGGAGAGGTCTTGGATGTGATAAAGGGAGAGTACACCGGGGTGAACGAAGTGGTAGCAGAGACATCAGGTGGTGAAACTGAGAGATGTTATCTGCACAGCATGTTTGGTTATCCCCACACATCCTGCGGATGCTTCGAGTCGCTCGCCTTCTACATACCAGAGGTGGATGGAATTGGTGTTGTGCATAGGGAACATCCCGGGGATACTCCGATCGGCGTACCCTTCTCGGGATTGGCAGCACAAACTGGCGGGGGGAGACAGGGAGAGGGCATCATGGGAATGGCTATAGAATATATGCGGTCTCGAAAGTTCCTGCAGGCAGATGGAGGGTGGGACCGTATTGTGTGGTTGCCAAAGAGTGTAAAAGAAATGGTTGAGGATGCCATTCCAGAGGAACTTCGTGAAAAAATAGCCACGGAAGACGATGCCATAGATATTGATCCTCTCAAGGCGTTTTTGGAAAAGAAGGTTCATCCAGTGGTTCAGCGATGGGAGTTTGAAGTCACAGAAGAGCTGAAAAACAAACTTATGGGACACATAGAAAAACAAGATGGGGAGATATATCCCGAAGAGGCTGCCAAAGAGCTTGGCATAAGCGAGGACCAAGTGATGAATGTCATAGAAGGACTTCAAGAAGATGGAATATTGGAGTGAGGTTGTAAAAATGGGCGATAAAAAACCATTGAAATTAAAAATTAAGAAAAAAGATAGTTCTACGACTACAGCTACCCCGAAAGCGCAGGTTCCTGCAACCGAACACATCCCACAAACAGGGGGCATCAAGCTGGTTTTGAAGAATGCAAAGATACACATAGATCAGATCATAATCAGGAAGAAATAGATGATAAAAGAAAAAGAGATGTGTATATCGGAAATCCATGAGATTCTAAAAAAGTACAACATAGAATTGGTGGGCGTGACTATCGAGGGCGACATCGAGATAGAAATTGAGGAGATTCGATGAGAATTATTGCCATATCTGGTAAAGGCGGAGTAGGTAAAACCATGCTTACCGCCCTCATAATCAGAAAAATGGCGAAGGATGGCAAAAAAAATATCCTGGCAATAGATGCCGACCCCGACTTTAATTTACCAGGTATGTTGGGGGTGTCCGTTAAAAACACCGTCGGTGATATCAAGGAGGAATTGTTGACAAAGCAATCCCAACTGCCGCCAGGATACTCCAAGGATACGTGGCTGGAATCCAAGGTATTTGAGATAATTACAGAAACGCGCGATTTCGACATCCTGGTGATGGGGCGGCCAGAAGGGCCTGGATGCTATTGTTCGGTAAACAACGTACTCAGATGGGTGATAGATTCGATGGCGAAGAGTTACGACCACGTCATCATCGACACCGAAGCAGGTCTGGAGCATATAAGCAGAAAGACCACCCTAAGCGTAGACGATATGATCATCGTAACGGACTTGTCTAAACATGGATTTGACACGGCAAAAAGGATAAATGAGCTGGCTGGCGAACTTGGCGCCAGATTCAAACACCTGTATCTAGTGGCGAACAGAGTGAATACAGAGCACGAGAAGGCGATCATCGAGAGGGCGAAATCCCTCGAACTGGAGTTTTTAGGAACGATCCCTTACGATGTTCGTATTGAACAATATCTCTTCGAAGGAAGGCCGTTACTGGATTTAGAAGAGTGTAGCGCAACAAAAGCCGTAGAAACCATCATGGACAAATTGTCCTGAAAAGGGAAACATGACGGACATAAGCAGACTCATTGAAGCACTGAAACAAGCAGAGCAGATCGAGATAGAGGTCATCGAGATAATCGCCGATGAACTGGAGTTGACGGTCAGCCCACTTTCGGTTTTACCCGCAGTAAAAAAGGTGGCCGAGAGCGTCCCCGAATATAGTGTGCAGACTTTTGAAAAACCTCTGGTGAAATACAGGGGAGAAACTACCTCGGTGAGATTGGGGAATACAAAGGCAGAAGGCGGGACAAGGAGCCATTCTATAATGGTCGGCGGAGATAAAGCGATGCCATTTGAATCTGAAAATCCCTCCAAACCAGTAATCGCCTTCGATGTCTTTGACATGAAGATACCACTACCAGGTCCGATCAGGATGCATTTTGAAGAGGTTTTAGAGAATCCAGCGGAGTGGGCGAAGCTGTGCGTCGACAAGTATGGTGCCGATATGGTGACCATACACCTGATAAGCACCGACCCAGGCATAAAGGACACAACAGCCCGAGAAGCGGCTAAAACGGTCGAGGATGTATTGCAAGCTGTAAAAGTTCCCATGATAATAGGGGGTTCGGGCAATCCGGATAAGGACCCCGAAGTTTTGAAAAAAGCGGCAGAAGCCGCCCAGGGAGAGAGATGCCTGATTAATTCAGTTAGTATGAATTTGGATTATAAAAAAATCGGCAGTGCCTGCCTGGACAATGGTCATGCCGTGTTATCATGGACTCAATTGGACATCAATAACCAAAAAACTCTGAACAAACATTTGTTTGGTATCGGTCTTAAAAAAGAAGACATTATCATGGATCCCACCACTGTACCTCTTGGATATGGCTTGGAATTTTCCTTCAGCATGATGGAGAGAATTAGATTGGCAGCTCTGAAGGGCGATGGCGATTTGCAGATGCCAATAGCTTCTGGAACGACCAATGCATGGGGTGCCAGAGAGGCTTGGATGAAAGCACCCGAATGGGGCGACCGGGAGAAGAGAGGGCCTTTGTGGGAGGCTGTAACAGCTATGTCGCTGTGGTTGGCTGGGTGCAACCTGTTCATGATGATATGTCCAACGTCCATAGAACTTTTCAAGAGCATGGTTGACGTGCTGAGCAACGATAAGAAAGAGATAATTGATGATATGAACTGGATAGGGCTGTGATAGATTGTGAGAAAAAAAGTAGGGCCTCTGGATATCTATAAATACTTGCCAAAAATCAATTGTAAAAAATGTGGTGAGAAGACCTGTATGGCCTTTAGCTCTCAACTAATCGAGAGAAAAGTCGAACTTGAGGACTGTCCGCATCTAAAAAGAGAGAGCCTTAAATCTTTAGAGGAAATTCTCGCTCCAGCTGTTAGAGAGGTAATTTTTGGAGAACCTCTCGTTAGTATAGGTGGAGAAGATGTCCTATACAGGCATGAACTGACGTATTTTAACCAAACCGCCATCGCCATAGATATCCATGATGAGATGGGCAAAGAGGAATTGTCGAAAAGGATAAAATTTGTAAACAATTTTTCGCATGAGAGAATCGGCGAGACGCTTACCCTGCAGGCGATCGCGATAAGAAACAGGTCAGGAGATGTTGCAAAGTTCGAGAAATGCGTCGAAGAAACGGCAAAGATGACGAAAAAAGCACTGATACTGTGTTCCTGGAATTCTGAGGCTCTGGATAGGGCACTGGGAATTGTGGGGGATAAAAAACCATTGATATATGCGGCGACAAAGGATACATGGAAAGAAGTTGGGAAACTGGCTGTAAAATATAATTGCCCTGTAGCGGTTTTCGCAGATAACGATATTTCAGAACTAAAATCCGTTGTAAACGCCTTACAAAGAATGGACATAAATGATATCGTCGTCGATCCTGGTTCCCATCTGGGTACCTGTACGCTAAATAACTTCGTGATGCTGAGAAAAAGTGCTATGAACGAAGATAAAGTGCTTAATCGTCCGATACTGGGCGTTCCTGCTGCCATTTATTTACGGAGAGGGGGGGATCTCAAGGAGACAATGGCCGCCTCTTTGATGGTGGCCAAATATGCTGACCTTATCATAGTACACAATATTGAAATATGGGCATTGCTTCCAATTCTCACCCTGAGACAAAACCTGTACACAGACCCGCGAAGGCCTGTTAGAGTTGAAGCAGAAATAAAAGAATTCGGCTCCCCGAATGAGAACTCCCCAGTATTGTTGACGACGAACTTTGCTTTGACTTATTATACGGTTGCGTCGGACATCGAATCCGCCAAGGTCGACTGTTACTTAATCGTCCTGGACACGGATGGCATCGGTGTCGAAGCCGCGGTTGCAGGCAGACAATTAAGTGCGTCGAGTGTAAAAAAAGCCATCGATGAAACGGGTATTGGGAAAAAAGTAATGCACAGGAAGATGGCCATTCCAGGCTTTGCGGCTAGGATTTCCGGAGAATTGGAACAATTATGTGGATGGAAAATCCTCATTGGGCCAAAGGACTCATCTGATATAGGTAAATTCATAGAAGAGAGATGGGAATCACAATAGTAAGTCTAATCGATTTTATGCGGTTGACTCATATACTTTGACTCAAATTCGTCTAAAAGTCGTATCATCCCCTCATACCAGATATCTATGCATTTTTTCATTTCCTCTTTTACCCTCTCCGAATTGGCAGCATGATACACATAATAATAACCCCCTGCCTTGATCGACTTCATCTCGCGATATGCCAATTTAGACATTATGAGGTTCTGGAGCGACCGATATGCTGTGCTTCTCTCTCTGTTGATTTTCTTTTCCAGTTCTTCCACCCGCATCGGTCCATGTGAGAGCAATGCCATATATGTCTGTATATCCAGTTCCTTTAGACCGAAGACGCAGCACAGCAATTTTTCGCATTCCATCCCCTCTCTTATCATCTTCAAATTGTGTTTCAACATTTTTCATCCACCGATAACGTATCACATGAAGCCGAGCAAGAAATAAATTCCAGTCGCCGTTAGTACGGCACCAGCCACGCGCCTGATCGCAACTCCTATACGGGTTCCATGGCCCACGAATTTCATGGACCACCCTGGTAGGTAGGCTATCGCAAGTATTGGCAATCCAAGACCAAGGGAGTAGATGAACAACAAAACGCCTCCCATGAGGATGTTACCCTCGACTGCAACTATCATGAGGATTGCGGCGAGGATGGGACCCACACATGGAATCCATACCACTCCAAGTGCAAACCCAAATAAAAGTCCGCCAATTGGTCCTTTCGATCGGACCCTATCGATAAACGGTGCTATCTTGGTCTCGATTCCGCCCGTCTTAAGAGGTAAGTCAAACAGGAGAAGGAGGCCCATAATTAAAATGATAAATCCAGAAAGAACCTGCAGGTAGTCGATGTGAGCCTGTACTACTAATCCAGCTGCCGATGTTATCACCCCAAGGATCGTGAACGAAAGGGAGAGTCCAATCACCATCGTTAAGGGACGATATCTGTCTCCGTCGATGGAATATGCCACTATGGCAGGAATTATTGGCAGGACGCATGGCGACATAATACTTGCCAGGCCTGCCAGGAAGGCAAGTGCTGGTGATGGAAGTGACATCATCATCCTGGACCGTGGTTGGCTATTGCCCACTGTATGGACGTGCTCAACGTCTCGTTGTCCGTTAGGCCGACGTGTCTCCTGTAGTTTTCATCACTAGCGAACACAATTGTCGTTGGAATCCCCCTCACACCATATTTCCGCATTGTCGTGGCATCCTCATCTATATCTATCAATATAAACGTCACATCTCCTCCATACTCTTTCTCCAACTCTTCGATAATCGGCTTCTGCGGCGCGCACCATGGACACCAATCCGCATAAAAATATGCGACGACCGGACCATCCTTTAGTGCAACGTCAATCCTATTCGCATAGACTATCTCGCCGTCGTGGATACACCCAGATATAGCCATGATTAAAAAGATGACAAAGATAAATCGTCCTTTCATCAATAGATGTTTCATTTTTATCGATCCTCATTTTATCAATCTATGATAAACGTATTTTATACCCCGTTAAGATGGCAAATACCCTCTAACGGGCTTTATTTTGTCACAGCCAAATATTACTCTGCAGTTGCCTGGGCTCGTTCCTCGTTGGACATCCCGGCAAGCCTTTCAACTTCTTTCACATCTAATC